>JAJRTP010000604.1 GCA_024278255.1 Chloroflexota bacterium
AGTGTGAATATTGCCATCCACAATACGATGTGGATCCCCGGTCATTTTCACCTCACAGTGGGGTCAGCCGTGACATTAACTTTCTTTGGTATTGCTTACTGGTTGGTGCCAAAACTGGCCGGCAAACCTCTGTGGAGCCGTAAAATGGCTCTGTGGCAGGCATGGACCTGGTTTTTCGGTATGTTCCTCATGTCCAATGGCCTACACATTCTGGGCCTTAACTTCGCTGCCCCGCGACGCACCATGTTGGGAGTAGCGCCCTATGCGCAGGCTGGTTGGCAGCCATTGCTGATTGAAGCCGCTTTGGGTGGTACCATTCTGGGCATCAGCGGTTTGTTGTTCTATGGTGTTATGCTGGGCACTGTTCTGCAAAAGAAACGCCTGGAAAAACCCATCGAGATGCCGGTAGCCGAGCCTTACGATCCGACCCCGGCGCCAGTCTGGCTGGATACCTGGAAACCATGGTTGATCACAACTATTGTGCTGGTTCTGATCGCCTATGGGCCGGTAATTTATGGCATGATTGCCAATGGCGGCTTCACATCACCCGGCTTTAAGGTGTGGTAAATGAGAAGGTGACGGCCGTCTGAACAACGGCCGTCCGTTACCTTCCCATTTTTGTAAAACTTTAGCAATAATGGCTTGACAAAAACAAATCTTGTTACTATGTTACAGGCTCTTATAATCTTAGGCTCTTTAGGATTTAGTGGCACATTTTCTTGTTTTGAGGCAGACCTTTACGGTCATCCTTAGCCACAAATCTGAGGGAGTCTTATTTTTTTACTATTTTGGAGGATACAAATATGCGTAAATTGTTTTTTAGTCTGGTTGTTCTGTCTGCGCTGATTCTGGTTCTGGCTGCCTGTGGCGGCGGTGGAGACAGTGGAAGCAGCAGCAGCGGTGGCGATGAAGGCGGTGGCACAACGGCCGGGAATGCAGAAAATGGAGAAAAGCTGTATAAGCAAACCACCATTGGCTCGGCCAGCGCCCCTGGCTGCATCACCTGCCATTCACTGGAAGAAGGTGTTGTTTTGGTTGGCCCGTCCCATTATGGTGTGGCTACCCGTTCGGCAGCGGCCGTTGCCGGTATGAGCGCAGAAGAATATATTCGCGAATCCATTGTGGACCCGGACGCTCATATTGTAGATGGCTTTACAGCCGGTGTCATGTACCAGAACTACGGAGCGGAACTGCCTGAAGCGCAAATCAATGATATTGTGGCGTTTCTGGTAACTCAGGATCAATAGTTTTATGATAATTGCGTCTTGCGTATTGTGTTTGGCAATACGCAAGACGCCTTACGGTTCTTGAAATGTCCGTAAATGAGCATGAGCCAGAATTAAACAAGGGGGTTGATCCGGAAACGGCCGTAACCCCTCCCCCCACTTCCCCCCCAAAAAAACACCATCACGAAATCACCTGGGACGACATTGATAGGTCTAACTCGCCAACTGCCGAAGCCGAGATTCGCGGCTGGGAGCTGGAGCCTCGTCCCTGGGCCGTCTTTTTAGAGCGCATTGCCCTGGCCATAGAACAACCGGCCAACAAACTTATCGGTTCCCACCAACTGAACCCCATCTACCACACCGGTACTATTGCCGCCTTTTTAACCCTGATTGTAGGCGCGACCGGCATGTACCTCTTCCTGTTTTTTCATTATGGCTATACGGAATCATATGAATCCGTGGTTGGATATAATTCCCTTTTTATTGCCCGCACGATGCGGGCAATCCATCGTTTTGCCTCTGACGCTTTGGTAATCACCACACTGCTCCACGCTTACCGCATGTTGTTTATGGAGCGTTTTCGCGGACCGCGCTGGCTGGCCTGGGTAACGGGGGTGGTGTTAACGGCCGTCATCTGGCTGGCAGGCGTCACCGGCTATTGGCTGGTTTGGGACATCCGCTCACAGTGGATTACGGAATGGTTTATCCACCTTCTGGAGCAGTTCACACCCTGGTCTGCCGCATTTGTGGCTAAGATGGCGACGTTAGGGCTGGAAGGCAATAGCTGGAAAGTGCTGCTGGTTATTTTGGGCAGCCACGTTCTCCTCTTTTTGATCACGGTTGGTTTTTTCTACGTCCACATTATGCGCCTGAAACGGCCGAAATGGTACCCGCCGGTGCA
The DNA here is from genome assembly GCA_024278255.1 of Chloroflexota bacterium. Lineage (GTDB taxonomy): Bacteria > Chloroflexota > Anaerolineae > Promineifilales > Promineifilaceae > JAJRTP01. The sequence goes on from JAJRTP010000604.1 coordinate 2,128, forward strand.
ATGGATGATTGGGTTGATTGCGATGTTGCTGCTGGCAGCCTTTATTTTCCCGCTGCGCAATTTAGCCCCGGCCGATTTGTCTCAACTGCCGCAGACGGTCAATCTGGATTTGATTTTTCTCTTTTTTGTGCCTTTTATCGGGCAAAAGTCGGCCATTTTTCTCTGGGGCGGCCTGATTGTGGTTACGGCCGTCAGCCTGATCATTCCCTGGATTTCCCGCGCCCGTTCCAAAGGGACACCGCCAACCGCTTCCACCAATGGAAAAACTCAGGATGACGTGTACACAGGAAACTGTCCCCTGCCCAGAGTGCAAATCATAGACGAACTTTGCACTGGCTGTACCATGTGCGCCGAGGACTGCCCCTACGGAGCGCTGGAAATGATCGAGCGGGCCGGCAATCACAGCCAGCACAAACTCATCGCTGTGGCCAACATTAACAAGTGCGTTTCCTGCGGTATTTGCGTAGGTTCCTGCGAATATACGGCCGTCACCCTGGGACACACGCCGCCCGTTTCCTTGTGGGATACCACCCTGCTCCATCTGCAAAAGGCCCAAGCCAGCGCACCGCACAGCCAGGTACGGCTGGTGTACACCTGCGACCGGCACGCCGCTATCGGGGCAAAACCGTATATGAGCGGGGATGCTGATTTGATGGCGGCGGACACGGCCGTAGAAGTCATCTCCGTACCCTGCGTCGGCACAATTCCACCCAACATGACGGGGCGGGCGCTGCAAGCCGGGGCAGACGAAGTGCAAATTATTGGCTGCCCGGCGGATGACTGCCGCAACCGGGAAGGTAATTTTTGGGAAGAACGCCGCCTGACCCGCCGCCGCGTACCCCGCCTGAAAAAAGCCTACAATAATGAGCCGATTACGGCCGTCTGGGTGGCGCCCAATGAATTTGAAAAAGCGCTGCACACCCAACCAGTACGCTCTCTCAATGAAGAAACCAGCCGGGAAGAACCCAACTATCCGGCCAGCCGCCGTATGTTCCCCCCGCTCCACTGGCGCAGCTACGTCATTGCCTTTGCCCTGCTGGCTGCCATTTTGCTCATCCAGATTTTCCTGACGGATATTCCCATTCCGGCAGCGGCAGCCAATCGCACAATGGCCCGCATCCTCATCCCGGACACGGCCGTACCCTTCAACCCCGAACTCACTTACTCTCCGCCGCGAGGGAATGTGGAACTGCGCCTGGAGCTGGATGGCGAGCCTGTTTACAGCCAAACGCTCCCGGCCGATGAATTACTCACCCGTCAAGACGCTTTTTACGTTGAGCAAGAAATCTCTCCCGGCGATCATCACGTCACCCTGACGCTGCGCGATGAGGACGGTAACCGGATTGTTTTGTATAATGAAAACGTGACGCTGACGATTGGTGACGTCTTACGCCTCAACTATTTTGGCCCGGAACCGAACCTGCCCTGCGACGATACACCTTGTATTGAATAGGAAACCTTATGCCTGTAACCACCCAAACCATCTCCCTGCAAACGAACGGAAACGGCGACGTGCTGGATATTACCACGGCCGTAGCCCAGGCTGTTACCGCTGCTAATCTGACCGATGGCACAGCCACCGTATTTTGCCCCTCAGCCACCAGCGCCGTCACCACGCTGGAATATGAATCCGGCTGCGTCAGCGATTTACGCCGCCTGTTTGACGAGATTGTGGACCCGAACCGGCCTTACGCCCACAATGCCCGTTGGGGGGATGGCAACGGTCACAGCCACGTGCGGGCAGCGCTGCTGGGGCCATCGCTGACAGTGCCTTTTGTCAACGGCCGTCTCACCCTGGGCGCCTGGCAGCAAATCATCTACGTGGATTTTGACAACCGCGCCCGCCGCCGGGAACTGATCGTGCAAATCATAGGGGAATAGATGGTCACCATCCGGCCCGCCGTTGTTGATGATTATGAACTGATTTGCCAACTGTTTTCCCTGCTGGACAGCTTTCACGCCCGCCTCCTGCCCCCTATTTTTCAGGAAACTGATGCTCATGTACGGCCGTACCACTACATCGCTGATCTCATCGAGCAGCCGGATGCTGTTTTGTTTTTGGCGGAAGAGGAGGATACGGCCGTGGGCTTGATCCACATCAGCATAGACGAAGCGGCCGACCTGCCTTTTTTCCGGTCGCGGCGTTATGCAGTGGTACACAATGTGATTGTACGGGAGGAGATGCGCGGCCAGGGAATTGGACATCGTTTGATGGCCCAGGCCCACGAATGGGCGGTAGACCGCGGCGCGACCAGTGTGGAGTTGAGCGTCTGGACAGCTAATCAGGCAGCTATGTCGTTTTATGAGGCGTTGGGGTATTCAGCGGTGTTAGTGCGCTTGGTACGGCCGTTGCCCTGAAATCAAGCTTCAACCTGCCGTCTCTCCAGCAAGTCGTTGATATGACCGGTTAACTCATCCATACCGGTGGGTTTGGTCAAAAATCGATCAGCCCCTGCCCTCAGCCCTTCCAGAATGGCAAACGGCCGTGACTGCACACTGAGCATAATAATGGGCAAATGGGCTGTTGCTTCTTCGTTACGCAGCGTTTTGCACAAAGCAATCCCGTCCATTCCCGGCATCATCACATCCAAAAGCATAATGTCCGGCTTTTGTTGCTGCAACTTGCGCATGGCATCCTGCCCATCCACCGCTTCCACGGAACTGAAACCCATCAGAGATACCATGTCACAAAGCAATCTGCGTACCTGCTCATCGTCTTCTACTACCAATACAGAATGGCTCATCAGCTTTTCCTCTACAAATCGTTGTCAGAACTCTTTTATGGAAATGGTCAACACTGTGATATTCTTGCCGGTGACCGTGTGGGGAACTGCTGGTACCAGCAAAGATCGTATGATTGTGGGCTTACAAATCTCATTAAGCAAGTCCGGTATAAAATGCAAAGAGGATGGCAAAGATATGGCAAAAGAAGATCAAGTGGAAGAAATAACTGAGGCAGAAATTTACGAGCGATTTGCGGAAAGGTATGCGGCTCAGGATGTCCCCTGGGATGCGGAACTGCCCCCGCCGGAAATCATGGCTGTGGTGGAGGAGCAAAAACCGGGGCGGGCGCTGGATTTAGGGTGTGGTTACGGCCGTACCACAATCTATCTGGCGCAGCACGGCTGGCAAGTGGATGGCGTAGATTTTGTACCGGATGCCATCGCTGAAGCCAACCGCCGGGCGCAGGCAGCCGGCGTCGCCGATAAAGCCAGCTTTCATGTGGGGTCTGTAGCTGATCTCGGTTTTCTGGACGGCCGTTACGATTTAGCCATAGACGTCGGTTGTATGCACGCCCTCACCCCCGGCCAACTGCGCCGCTACCACGCCGGACTCAAACGTCTGCTGCGTCCCGGCGCCCTCTACCTGCTCTACACCCGCCTGCAAGAAAACGCAGAGCCAGAAGCCGACGGCCCTCGCGGCATCCCCCAGGCCGAGATTACCCGCCTCTTCAGCGACGGCTTCACCCTGGACAACCTGGAAATCGGCATCACGGAAATGGCCGACCGCGCCCCCTGGAAATCCGCCTGGTTCTGGTTTTATAGACTGTAACCGATAATTTGGCAGGAGTGATGTTTGAAATCTCATCAAAAAAGGCGTAAAATTCGGTACTCAAAAAATCGGAACGTGGGTATCCCACCTGCATAATCAGCATTAAACTGGAAAGGAGGTGCCTGACAATAATCCAACTCAATTTTCCCAATCTGTTTCAACTTTTAGTGACTTCATGGGCTAACGCCCATCATCCACAATTGAGACAATCTGTGGCCCACAGCTATCATCACATCCCCCGCTACAACCCCTTGTCTCTGGAGGAAAAAATGACGAACAAACGAAGCATACTCATTCTATTCGGCATTCTGGTGCTGGGATTGATTTTGACCGCGTGCCAGAAACAACAGGAAAGCAAAGAACTCAACCTGCTCTGTGTACCCCAGGAAGAATGGTGCCAGGGCATGAAAGAAGAATTCGAGAAAGAATTCGGCATTACCGTGAACTACGTGCGTATGTCCACTGGTGAAGCCCTGGCCCGTCTGGAAGCCGAAAAAGACAATCCCCAATTTGACATCATGTGGGGTGGTCCCATCGACACCTACATCGCTGGTAAAAATGAAGGCATGTTCGAACAATACGAATCCCCCAACACCAAAAACCTGTTAGACCAAGACAAATACCTGGACCCCGACAACTATTGGGCCGGCATTTACTTAGGCTCATTGGGTTTTGCCACCAACAAAGATTTCCTGGAAGCCCATCCCGGTCTGGAAGCGCCCACTTCCTGGGATGATCTGCTCAAACCAGAATTTCAGGATCAACTCCTGGTCGCCCATCCCTCCACCTCCGGTACCTCTTACACAGCCATGGCCACCGTCTTGCAGTTGATGGGCGAAGAAAAAGGCTGGGAATACCTCAACGAGTACGCCGACCAGGTATTGCAATTTACCAAAAGCGGATCGGCGCCAGCCAAGTTTGTCGGCGCTGGTGAGGGCGCTGTCGGCGTCGTCTTCTCCCACGACATTGTGAAGCAGATTGAAGCCGGACTACCCCTGGTGTTAAGCTTCCCCGAAGATGGCACCGGTTACGAAATCGGCGGTATGGCCATTGTCAAAGGGGCGCAGCACATGGATGCGGCCCAAAAATGGTACGATTGGGCGCTGACACCGGAAGCACAGGCTCTCGGCCCCAAGTACAAAGCCTACCAGGCGCCCACTGTTGGCGGCGTAGATTTGTCTTATCCTGAGTTATTGGAAGTCAACCTGGTAGATTATGATTTCCAATGGGCTGGTGATAATAAGAAAGAGTTTGTAGACAGATTCATCAACGAAATTGCCGGCGCTGAAGATTTGAAACAGTAACCTAACGCGGAAGATTGGTTCAATCCTGCGGCCGTGATCAGAACAAGCCTTGAAGGTTGAACCAATCTTCCCCACCTGGAGAAGAACGTATGACCGCACCCACTGTTGGCCAACCATCTTCCGTGACCACTCCTGATACCAAACGATTCTCCATTAGAAATAATTTAGCCCACCGCTATCGAGAGTTCAGCCTGATTGCCCGCGACCCGGTGCTTTTGGTTGGTCTGCTGCTGGCAGTTCTTTTTATTCTCACGTTTATCTTTTTCCCCATCATTCGCGTGGTTATACGCGCCTTCTTTGATGAAGACGGCGCTTTTAGTGTGGAGTATTTTGCCCGCTACGTTGACCCGTATTTTGCGCCTTATCTGTGGCAATCCTTGTTGTCTACCATGATTATGGGCGTCTCTACAGCGACGTTGGGCACACTGCTGGGTTTTATTTTTGCCTATACAGTGGTGCGCTGTAGCCCACCGGGGAAGCGCTGGGTGCATATTTTGGCGCTCATCCCCATTGTGTCACCCCCCTTTGCCATTGCCATGGCCACCATTTTGCTTTTCGGCCGTAACGGTCTCATCACGGCTAAATTTTTTGGCTGGGAATTTACCCAGGGCATGAATGATATTTATGGTATGGACGGGCTGGTATTTGTGCAGACCATTACCTTTTTCTCTGTTTCCTACCTGATGCTGCGAGCCATGCTGGAACGGCTGAACCCGGCTATGGAAGAGGCCGCCCACAGTCTGGGCGCGTCTAAATTTCACATCTTCCGCACCATCACCCTGCCTCTCTTAATTCCGGGGTTGGCAGCTTCATTTTTGCTGCTCTTTGTAGAATCGCTGGCTGATTTAGGCAACCCTCTCCTGATTTCCGGCAATGTCAATGTACTGTCCACCCAGATTTTCCTGGCGGTGGCCGGGGAATTTGATTACCAGAAAGCGTCTACGCTGGCGATTGTACTGCTAATTCCTACGCTGATTGTATTTGTTATACAACGTTACTATGTCAGTCGCCGCTCTTACGTTTCGGTGACAGGCAAACCAGCCGGCGGTCAAATTTTAGTCAAAGAACCGATCACCCGCTGGACATTTATTCTGATTACTTACGCTACGCTGGCTTTGATTTTAACGCTGTATTTGTCCATTGTGGTGGGATCGTTCAGCAAGGTGTGGGGGATCAATTATGCACCGACGCTGGCGCATTGGAAGATGATGTTGAACCGGGGGAATGAAGCCATTATGGATACCACTTTCCTGAGCATCATGGCCACGCCCATCGCTGTGCTGTTGGGCATGATGGTGGCTTTTTTGGTGGTACGCAAGAATTTCAGCGGTAAGGATGGGCTGGATTTTGGCTCTAATTTGGGAGCGGCCGTGCCCGGTACAATTTTGGGCATCGGCTTTATTTTGTCCTTTGTAGTATCGCCCTGGCTGTTGGTGTGGACGCTGTATATTGTGATGGCTTTGTTTTTTGCCCGCACCGTGTTCCATACACGCCGGGAGCAGTGGATAGCGCTGTTATTTGGTTCTGTGCTGGCCGGGCTGATATGGCTGGCGCAACGGCCGTTAGGGGAAATCGGCGTGATGTATTTGCTGGGCGGGTTGTATCTGGCCCTGGCGGTTTATTTCTTTTTCATACGACACGATAAACGTTCCGGCAAGCTGTTAGCGGGGTTGGGCATTTATTTGATGATGGCGGATTTGATTTTGTACGTGTCTTTTCCTATTGCCAATTTGAGCCGCCAGATTGATAACTCGTTCTGGAGCGATGTGGTGTTCCAGTTGTCGGATTATATTCAGGTGTTTTTCCAGGTGCCGCAGACAATTTTGATGATTCCGTATATCTTTTTTGGGGTGATTATTGTGGATAAGGTGCGGGGTGGGGCACGGCCGTATCTGGCCATCATTTTCCTCGGTTTAGGCGGGGCACTGGCCTTCGTCGGCGATCCGTTGGCTATGGTTGGCACCGCTTTCATCATCATTTTTGCCTTTGCCGTGCGCAGCGTGCCTGCCTCTGTGCGAGCCGGCGTGGCTTCCTTGCAGCAAATCGATCCTTCCATAGAAGAAGCCTCCAACAGCCTGGGCGCCAATGCAGAATATACGTTCCGCAAAGTGACACTGCCCTTAATAACGCCAGCCTTGTTGGCCGGGCTGATTTTTGCTTTTACGCGGCATATGACCAGCCTGTCAGCCATTATCTTTCTGGTCAGCCCCCGCTGGCGGATTGTGACCGCCTCTATTTTGAGCGAGTGGGAGCAGGGCGGCGTAAGTCTGGCGGCGGCTTACGCTACGGTAATCATTCTTTTTGTTTTGTTGGCGATTGGCCTGATGTATTTTGTAACGACCCGGATTTTGCAGGGACGCAGCGACGTTGATTTGACGTTGGGAGCATAATGATATGTATTTGACATTGGAAAACGTGACAAAAGTGTTTCCGGGCCGGGGTGGTGAAGGTGAGGTTACGGCCGTAGACAACATCTCCCTGGACATCGCCAAAGGAGAACTGGTGACCCTGCTTGGCCCCTCCGGCTGCGGCAAGACCACCACCCTGCGCATGATCGCCGGCTTCGAGTTCCCCAACAGCGGCAACATCTACCTGGACGGTCAGGAAATCAACAATTTGCCCCCACACAAACGTGATATGTCTATGGTGTTCCAGAGCTACGCCATCTTCCCCCATCTGAACGTCTACGAAAACGTGGCTTACGGCCTGAAAGTAGCCCGGCTGCCCAAAAAAGAAGTCCAGGAGCGGGTCGCCAAAACGCTGGACTTAGTAGAATTGACCGGCTATGAAAAACGTGCCCCCAACCAGCTTTCCGGGGGCCAGCAGCAGCGGGTGGCTCTGGCCCGCGCCCTCGTCATGGAACCCAAAGTGCTGCTCATGGACGAACCCCTCTCCAACCTGGACGCCAAACTGCGGGAACAAATGCGCAGCGAAATCCGGCGTATCCAACAGCTTATCAATATTACCAGCGTCTACGTCACCCACGACCAGGTGGAAGCCATGACCATTTCCGACCGCATCGTCATCATGAATGAAGGACGCATTGAACAAATCGGCACCCCTATCGAAATTTACCGCCATCCGCAAAGCCGCTTTGTGGCTGATTTCATTGGCCGGGCCAATTTCATCCCCGGCGTTGTGCAGTCACAACAAGATGGACAGCTTACCGTCAACCTCATGGGGCGCACTCTGGAAGTAGCGGCTGCTGAAGATGAATATACAGAAGGAACGGAAGTCACAGTAGTGGTCCGACCGGAGATGATGGTCTTAAATCCGGCAGCCGGGGCGCATGTAGATGGCATCGTGCGCCGAGCCTCTTATTTGGGAGATGTGGTGGAATATGATGTGGCCGTAGGGGAGCAACAGTTGTCACTGGTAGAAACAGACCCGCGCCATTTGACCATTTATCCGGAAGGTGAAGCCGTGCAAATAGGTTTCCTGCAAGATTGCCTGTACGTACTACCCCTAACAAGTTGATTGGAGAGCCATCGGGAAAATAAGAGTTGTAAAATTCCCGCCCCCAGGCGCCTATTTTCATTAAGAGCAAATTATATTTTGCTGCCTAGCGGAGAATAGTCGTTAGTTCGTTTAGAAACAGGCCCAAACCGGGTTATAATGGCTGCCTGAACAATCAAATAGACGGGCATTTCTAAGGGGAGAGTGTCGCACGTGGCTAACAATGAACCCGAAAAGGATTCAATCTAAAATTCTTTTGCCAATACTCAATCCTGCTTAAACCTAAAATATCTGAGCGATAACCAGCGACACTGCACAATACCGCAGTGCGGCCTGTTTTGACCTGACCGAACTGGCCGGTACCTTTGGGCAGGAGCGTTGTTTTGCGGCAAGGACGATAACTATATGACAACAAATCTGACAAGTGACCAACTGGCTTATCTGGATGCTCAGATGAATAAAGTGTCCCGCTCTTTTGCTCTGGTAGCTCCCGCGGTAGAAGCACCTCTGAACAATTATCTGGCCACAGCTTACCTCATCTGCCGGGTGATTGATAATATTGAGGATTGCACACGGCCGTATCCCTGGCAAAAAGAACGCTTTGTCGAATTCGACTATCTGCTGAAAAATCCCGCCGCCGCACCCGACGTGCTGGCCCAATGGGAACAGGAAGCTTGGCCGGGACTCTCTACCAATGAAGCCCGGATGATGACCGTCTCTGATGGCCTGCCTCTCTGGCAAATTTACGCCCAAATTCCGGAAGCTTCCCAAAGCGCCATCGCCCGATGGGCGTTGGAAATGGCCCACGGCATGGACCGGGTCATCAATCCCGATGGAAATAATCTGTTTGTTACGCGCCAGGGCGTGAAACTGCCGGCCACAGAAGCCGGTTACGACTTGTACTGCTACTACGTCGCCGGCACCGTCGGCCATATGATAACTGACCTGGCTATTCTCCACTACGATTTGCCGGAGGACATCGCCGCCCGTTTGGACAAGAACAGCCAATCCAGCGGCCGGGCGCTGCAAAAAACAAATATCGTTAAAGATTTTGCCGAAGACCTGAAGCGTGACGTTTGTTATTTGCCGGATGAATGGCTGCGCGAGGTGGATTATCAGCCGCTGTCCCTGCGCGGCGCACCGCTGGATTGGAAGCATATGGTGTTGGCCAATGTGTTAAATGAACTGGAGGATTCGGTGAATTATATATTGGATTTGCCTTATACGGCCGTAGGCTACCGTCAGGCCAGCCTCCTCATGCTGCTGCCTGCCTACCAAACCCTGCTCCAGGCCGCCCAAAACCACAGCAACCTCTTCACACCCGACCATCACGTAAAAATCTCCCGGCAAACCATGGCCCAATGCTTAACAGACGCCCAGACCCTGGTCTCAGATAACGACGCCTTGCAAACATACAGCCAGGCAATGCGCACCCAATTAGACAAAGCATTCGAGTCCGATAGAATAATAACCACTGCCCAAGCAAACTACTGATACTTAATCCGGTAAAAACGAGGCCAAAATGCCCGCAGATGCGGCTGATAATGCAATAACTCCCCTAGAAAATGGTGGTTACGAAGTTCTGGTGGAACGGCGCTCCGAAGGTTTGCTGCACCGGTTCTTCGTCACCCTCATCAACAGTTCGGGGCTTCTCTTTGGCGCAGCCTACACTTACATTCAGGACCAAAAGCAAAAAGGTAATAAATGGGGCCTCATTGTTTTGACTTTACGCCTGTTTCTCCTGCTTGCCTGGCCGTTTTTAGATCGGGACCTGGTTAAAAAACCTTTCCCCGTACAATTTCGCATCCGCCTGGAAAGAATGGGGCCGACTTACATCAAACTGGGGCAAATCCTCAGCCTGCGTGATGATTTGCTGCCCAAATCCATCACCGATGAACTAAAAAATCTCCTGGATCGTTTACCGGCCGTCCCCTTTGCCCGCTACAAAGAAATTATAGAAGAAACCCTGCAACGCCCCATTTCCCTGATGTTTCCCTGGATAGACCCTATTCCCTTAGGATCGGCTTCTTTAGGGCAAACACATCGAGCGCGGCTCATTACCGGGGAAGATGTGGTTATTAAAGTGCTTAAACCCAACGTGCGCCAGATGGTCAAAAATGATTTGCGCTGGCTGCGCCTGGTGGGGCGTATCGCCCAGATATTCCTGACCCGTTACCAACCCAAACGGCTTATTGATGAATTTTCCCGTTACACCTTGCTGGAAACCGACCTGCGCAATGAGGCTAATAATGCTGAAATTTTTGCCGTCAATTTCCAGGATGAACCCGACATCCACTTTCCCAAAATATATCTGAGTTACAGCAATGAAGACGTTCTCACGATGGAATTTTTCGAGGGCGCCAAACCGGATACCGCACTGGTAGCCCATCTGTCACCAACGGAACTGGACAAAGTGATTGGCCTAGGTACCAAAGCTACCGTCCAAATGATCTTCCGCGACGGCTTTTTTCATGCCGATCTGCATCCGGGCAATATGATTATCTTTGACGATGCCAGCCTCGGTTTTATTGATCTGGGTATGGCCGGCCGTTTTGACAGCAGTATGCAAAAGATGATGCTATATTATTTCTACTCGCTGACTACCGGGGACGCAGCTAATGCGGCCCGCTACCTGACGGCGATGACTATTCCCGGCAGAGGCGCCGATCCGGATGGATTTCGCCGGTCTGTAGAGGATATGAACCGGCGTTGGTTGCGCAGCCCTAATTTTGACGAATTTTCTATCGGGCAATTGATTCTGGAGTCCATTTCCTTGGCGGGACGTTTCCATATTCAATACCCTGGGGAAATTGTGCTGATGGTCAAAACCCTGGTCACATTGGAAGGTGTAGCCAATGTGCTGACGCCGGGCATTGACATCACGCAAGTCGCCCGCAAAGATGTGCAAGATATCATGTTGCAGCAGTTCAACGTCAGGAAACTGGTCAAAAACAGCATGTTGATCCTGCCAGAGATATTTGACATTCTGAATCGCAGCCCGCTGGTTATTAACGAAGGGCTGCGCTTTATGGAAAATCAGCTAAAAAGCAAACGGGAAGGGCCGCTGGACAGTTTGCGGGGGGTTATTTTTGGCAGTTTCCTGGTATTGGCCGGAGCCATTGTTATTGCGGCCGACGGATC
>JAJRTP010000605.1 GCA_024278255.1 Chloroflexota bacterium
GCGGGAAGGTATGTTTTTTCCGGCAAGTCGCGTGTGATCACCGTCACGGCCGTAAACCCACTCTCATTCCCCGCCTTATCCCGTCCCCGCAACGTAAAACGGTAACTGTGTTCCAATTCGGCTGGATACGTTGTAGTCACGGCCGTCGTCGCCACCAAAACCGGTGTGGGAATCCCGTCATCCATAGCCACAAACAGATCATAACTGTCCATGCCACTGCCCAAATCTTCGCCCGACCAACTCAAATCTATCTGCGTGAAGGCAATGGGCGGTGCGGTCAAATTTACTGTAGGTGGCAGGTCATCTTGTTCGATGAGGATAGACGGCCGTCCCTCAATCGGGAACAGCGTAGGGTCCCAAAGGGCATTGTGGTTGGTGGCAGCCGGCAGGGTGATGGTATAGACGCCGTTAACGGCCGTAATCAATTGCGGGTTGTTGTCCGGGCCGATAAGCGTAGCCATGTTGGCTGAACTGGTGGCGGTAATAACGGCCGTTTCCACCGACCCGACCCGCGACCACACACCCAGCACCCGCGACTGCGTACCTGGCTGATAAAAAGCAATCCATTCCTGCGCGTTATTGTTTGGCCGCTGCCGCCACAACGGTTCCACTCCCGTCAAATAAGTGGACAATACTTGAAAAGCCGCCAATCCCTCCCGTGGCGTCTCCGGCTGCGGTGAATCCCAGTAACAGCCCGCCTGCGCCGGATCATTTGGATTGCGGAACAGACCAAAAGCATCCCCACCCGGATCGATTGCCGGATCGCCCGTGCAGGCGGATGGCGGATAATAATCGTGATTCGTGCCGCCCGGCTGGTTGCCGCAATCATCGTACAACTGGAAGAAAAAGAGATTGTCCGCTCCGGCAAACGTGGCAAAAAAGGCTGACTGGATGATGAAATCCGCCTGCTCGCTCATCGTCGCCCGGTACGGGCTGTTGGGTTCGCAGACGGGGCCGGGGTAATCATCCCACACCGGTACGCCGGATTCGTTCAGCCAGATCGGTTTTTCCAGATCGCGGGCGCGTTGGGTGTTGCCCGCCCGCCACACGTACAGCCAGGAACGCCAGGCATACAAATAGTTGTGGGTGGCAAAAATATCGTGGTAATAGCTGTAAGTTGGCGCGGCCGGATCTGCATCGAATAACCCCATCACCCGGTTGTAAAAGTCAGACACGCCCGTATTCGGGTCGCCTACATTAGCGACGCCGCCGAAGATGATTTGGGCATTGGGATCGGCTTGCTTGGCCGCCAGATAGCCCACTTTAAGCAAACGGCCGTAGTCCTCCACCGTCCCATCCCAAAACTGGAACAAATCCGGCTCATTCCATATTTCCCAATGGGTGACGCCTTCACCGTTTGTCCAGCCGTTTTGCTGCGCCAGTATGCCGCCCGGTTTGTAACGGTTCACGGCCGTATACACAAATCGCGCCCACCGGTTCGCCGGGTTAATTACCTTGCCCGCGCCCGGCGTATCCGTCCCATCAGCAAAAACCGGATCGTACAACCCTTGCGGTGTAGCCGCCTGAATGTCATTGACAGCCAAAATGCTGCCCGGTACCGGTGTAAAATTTTCTCCCGCCGGGCTGGTAGTGTAAAACGACGGCGTCCCCAGCAAAATGGCGTCAATCTGAAAGCCCTGGGCGATGTCATTCTCCACAGCCACATCCTGGTACCCCCAGCTAAAACTGCCTTCACTTTGCTCAATATTCGTCCAATACATGGGCCAGCGGTTCCAGACTGCGCCGGTAGAACGGCCGTTGGCATACCGCTGGTCGCTCACCGGCGTCTGCCCTTTGGCCCAACTGATAAAGTTGACGCCGTATGTCGGGCCAGCAGGCAAATCGGTATTGGCTTGGGCCTGTGAGGCAGATGGGTTGATGGGCTGCCGCTCCTGCAAGGCCAGCCCCATCAGCAATAAGGTGATGGACAACAAGAGAAAAGAGATGAAAAAAGATCGTATTTTGGATAGCATATGCCCCCGATTATAAAAACCTCTCCGAGAAAATCCGTAAAATCTGCGCGAATTCGTGGCTTTACTGAAAAAAGGTTGATTTCACCGCAGAGGCGCAGAGAACGCGGAGATTTTTCTCTGGGAGACTCTAAATTCCTTGCGCCCCCGCACCTCTGCGGCTATTTTTTCAGTAGACTCATTCGCGGTTGATCATTGGCGCAGTCCGGACGCCAGCAAACGCAGCCCGGCGCTGATGCGTTCCAGAGAAAACAGACGCACCTCGCGCTGGAAACGGAAAATGTCTGCCTTGAGGGGCGCTAAAAGAGCGTCGGCCATGTATTGGATGTCCAGGTCTGGGGGGAGATCGCCTTCGGTTACGGCCGTTTTCAACAAAGCACTCACCGTCATGTGCTGCCAAAAATGAGGCATCTGCAAATCGTCACTCTCCCGGTCGCGCAAAAGCCCTTCCCGCTGCGCCTCACACAACAGCGGCAAATGCGCATCCGTAAAATAAACCAACGCATCCAAAAAAGCATCCAGTTGCCCCATGGCCGGGACGTTCTGTTCAGCCATTTGCTGCATTTGCGCCAGCCGGGCATTCTGAAATTCGGTCATCTGGGCATCCAGAAGCGCCAGGCACACTTCCCCTTTATTGACAAAATTGCGGTACAACGTACCTTTGCCCACACCGGCTGCTGTGGCAATGTCCGCCATGTTCACCTGGGAAACGCCATGCTCGGCAAACAGCCGTTTGGCCGTCGCCAGAATGTGCGCCCGATTTTTCACGGCATCCCGCCGCTCTTTACGGCCGTCCTCCCCATCCAGCAGCGGCAAACGAATCGTATCCTCCTCAACCATATCCATCACACCCGTCCTTACCTGTCCAAAAGATCAGTTTTCTCCCCATTATACCCTAAATCATTGACAAACGGACCACAGTCCACTAACATCTCACGTAAAGAGGTAACTCAATGACAAATTATACCCTACCATCCCAAACACATATCGGCACAGTCGCCCTGACCGTCACCAATCTGGCGCGGTCATTATCCTTTTACCAGTATAACATCGGTCTGAAATTGCACCGGCAGGATGGGGATACAGCCTGGCTGGGCACTGGCGGCTCGGATTTATTGGAATTGAAGGAGCTGCCGGGAGCTACGGCCGTACCCCGCGCCACCGGCCTCTATCACTTTGCCCTGCTTATCCCCTCCCGGCTGGAATTAGCCAAAACCCTCAAACATCTGGTCGAAACTGAAACTCCATTAGGCGGCTTTTCCGACCATGAGGTCAGTGAAGCCATTTACCTATCCGATCCGGACGGCAATGGCATCGAAATTTATCGGGATCGCCCCCGCGAAGAATGGGAAGTGAAAGATGGAACACTGCAAATTGTCACCTCCCCCATGGATATTGATGGCGTGTTAGCTGAATTAAGCGGCGGGGAAACGTGGGATGGCCTGCACCCCGATACGGTGATGGGGCACATCCATTTGCAGGTAGCCCATTTGCGCCCGTCAGAAGCGTTCTACACGAACGTGCTGGGCTTTGATTTTATCGCCCGCTACGGCACGGCCGCATCCTTTGTGTCGGCCGGCGGCTACCATCATCACATCGGGATGAATACCTGGGCCGGCGTCGGCGTGCCGCCCCGCCCGGCAGATGCGGTGGGGCTGCGCTGGTACACCATCCAACTGCCCACGCCAGCAGCGCTGGAAGAAGTGGTGGCGAGAGTGCGGGAATCGGGCACGGCCGTTACCCAAAACGATGCCGGCGCCTTCCTGCAAGACCCCTCCCAAATCACCGTCCGGCTGATCGCTGCTTGACAGATTGGTTCAATCCTTCGGCTGTACTCAAGACAAGTCTGGCAGATTGAACCAATCTTCCCCCAACCAATCACATAAACTCCCCTTAAACTAAAGAGAAGGTTCCCTTAAAGGCAACGGCCGTCATCCCTGCTATCCTGAAGCCAGTAACAAGTTACACGTCCATCTCCATCGGAGAGAAGAGGGAAGTAAGAAGTATTGGAATTCGGAAGGGTGAATGGGACGGTTCATCTTTTCAGCACCTCCTTGTTACTGGTGGCAGTCAGACGGGAAGAGCTGGCTGCCCCACACATGGGTTATGGCCGTTGTCTTCTTGTGGACATGCACCTCTGGGGGACACGCTACCGTAGTACCACAAAACGGCCGTACCCACCCCCCCTTACCAATCATCCTCCACCCGCTCAATCTGCGCTCCCAGAGCTTGCAGCTTTTCATCAATCCGCTCATACCCCCGGTCAATCTGCTGAATATTGTGAATGGTACTCGTTCCTTTGGCGCACAAAGCCGCCAACACCATGGCCATGCCGGCCCGAATGTCCGGGCTGGGCACGCCATGCGGATTGGCGTGCAGCCCATTCCCGCCCTGCACCAGCACCCGATGCGGATCGCACAACACCAGCCGCGCCCCCATAAAGGCCAAATTGTCCACAAAGAAAAAGCGGCTCTCGTACATCCAATCATGCAGCAGCACCGAACCGTCCCCCTGCGTGGCAATCATCAGGGCAATACTCATCAAATCGGGCGGGAAACCGGGCCAGGGCATCGGTTTGATTTCCAGAATACGGCCGCCCAGCGCCGGTTCAATTGTCATGGATTGGTTGGCCGGTACCAGAATATCATTGCCCTCTACTTCCCATTCCACCCCCAGCTTTTTGTACACCAGGCGAATCATTGCCAAATCCTGGGGATCAGCATTTTGGATGCGAACTTCGCCGCCAGTGACAACGGCCGCGCCAATAAAGCTGCCCACTTCCATAAAATCTGCCCCAATGCGATACTCGCCGCCATGCAGCCGGTCCACACCCTGGATGCGCAGGCGATTGGTTCCCATGCCTTCAATTTTAGCACCTAATTGATTCAGAAATTGGCACAAATCACGCACATGCGGCTCGCTGGCAGCATTATCAATCACCGTTTCCCCTTTGGCTAATACGGCCGCCATCACACTGTTCTCCGTGGCCGTGACGCTGGCTTCGGCCAACAGGATGTAGCCGGCCCCGTGTAAAGGATCAGCGTTCATCTCAAACATGCCGCGCGTTTTCATCTCCACGGAAACACCCAATGCTTCCAATGCCTGGATGTGGGTGTCTAACGGCCGTCCCCCAATCACATCTCCCCCTGGCAAAGGCAGTGTCACCTGCCCCAGCCGCGCCAGCATCGGCCCCGAAAAAACAAAAGAAGCCCGCGTTCTGCTGGCTAGTTCCGGCGGAATCTCTGTCTTCGTTATATTTTGGGCATGGATACGCCAGCTTCCCCCACCCAAATCTGTCACCTCCACCCCCAAATCGCGCAAAATGACCAGCGTCGAGCGTACATCCTGAATATTCGGAATATTGTGCAGAATCACCGGTTCATCGGTGAGCAAACAGGCCGGCAGCAGC
>JAJRTP010000606.1 GCA_024278255.1 Chloroflexota bacterium
AAACGTGATTTTGCGTATTTGTGAAGGGCACAAACCGGAATTATGCTGAAGTAATCCTGTTTTTCGTTACTTGTTTTCTGTTTGATTTGCCATATTTGGGTAAACAAATGATTTTATTGGGGTACATTTAGAATTGCTGCCGTCAATCTGTCAACCAGGTGTAGGCATAATCCGGGTCTTCAATTTCCTGTGATTGGCGGGTCATACGCAAGGGGCGGTAGGTGTCTACCATCACCGCCAATTCATGCGTTTCCTTCTTGCCAATGGAGCCTTCGTAAGTTCCAGGATGGGGGCCGTGCGGGATGCCGTTGGGGTGAATGGTCAGTGAGGCTCGCTCGATGCCTTTGCGGGACATGAAGTTGCCTTCCACGTAATATAGCACTTCGTCCGAGTCCACGTTGGAATGGTTGTAGGGCGCGGGAATCGCCAGTGGATGGTAGTCGAACAAGCGGGGCACGAAGGAGCAGAGGACGTAGCCGGGGCCGTCAAACGTCTGGTGGACGGGCGGCGGTTGGTGAATCCGGCCGGTAATCGGCTCGAAATCTTCAATGTTGAAGGCGAAGGGCCACAAATGTCCGTCCCAGCCCACTACGTCCAGCGGGTGATGGTCGTAAACGAAGCGGGTGATGACGTTCCGCGCTTTGACGTGAACTTCAAATTCGCCGGTCTCCTCAAAAGTGATGAGTTCGTCTGGGGGGCGGATGTCTCGTTCGCAGAAGGGGGAGTGTTCCAGGAATTGGCCGTAGTTATTCAGGTAGCGTTTGGGCGGCGTGACGTGGCCGTAGGATTCAACGACTAGCAGGCGCTGTTCCACGCCATCATCAGGAATCAGCCGCCAGATGACGCCGGTGGGGATGACGAGGTAATCGCCGGGGCGGTAACGCAGCGCGCCAAACTGGCTTTCCAGTGTGCCCGTGCCTTCGTGGATGAAGAGGATGTCGTCGCCGTGGGCGAATTTGTACCAGTAATCCATCGCTTCAGTGGGGCGGGCCACGTAGAGGACGACGTCGCTGTTGCCCATGAGGGGGATACGGCCGTATACGGCATCACCCCCGGCAGGAATAGGCGCAGAACGCAGATGACGCGGCTTCAAAGGGGCGTCGTCCACATACTCTATGCTGACGTTTGTTTCTTTTTCAATGCGGCGCACGGCCGTGGGCGGGTACAGGTGATACAGGATGGATTGAATCCCGGCAAAGCCATGAATCCCCATCACTTCCTCATGATACAACGACCCATCCGGCTGTCGAAACTGCGTGTGCCGCTTATGGGGCACTTCGCCTAATTTATAATAGTAAGTCATGTCTACCTCCATTGGGATAGGTACACGGATGAGACGGATTTAAGGGATTTTCACGGATTTTTTTGATTTTTGAAGTGGGGTTTGCGATCATTAGTGAGGATTCTGCGTTTGAAGCCGGGTTTGGGACCAAAATTCATGACTAAGCCAACTTCGATATGGGTGGCCTTCAGGTAGTTCATTAGTTGGGCGATGTAGTTGCCGCTGATTGCTTCCGCGCTTTTTAGCTCAATGATTACTTTGTCGTCTACGACAAGATCGGCAAAATACTCGCCTACAACCTGATCAAAATAATGAACTTTGATGGGGCGCTGTTTCTGAACTTTGAAGCCGTTTCGCTGTAATTCGTACAGCAAAGCATTCTCGTACACTTTTTCCAGAAAACCATACCCCAGCGTATTGTACACTTGGAAATACGCCTTGATTATTTTGTCCGTAACAGCTTCATGCAGCATAAAAAATCCCGTGTAAATCCGTAAAATCCGTTCAATCCGCGTATCTATTACAAATTACCGCGATGCTTGTTTCCGTAAAGAAATCCCGTGTAAATCCGTAAAATCCGTTCAATCCGTGTATCTATTATAAGTTGCCGCGTAGAGCTTGTTCCTGTTCCAGAGCTTCAAAGAGGGCCTGGAAGTTGCCTTTGCCAAAGCCGCGGGAGCCGTGACGTTCGATGATTTCGTAGAATACGGTAGGGCGGTCTTCGACTGGTTTGGTGAAGATTTGCAGCAGATAGCCTTCTTCATCCCGGTCTACCAGGATGCCCAGTTCGGCCAACTTGTCTATAGGTTCGTCAATTTTTCCCACGCGATCTTCCAGCACATCGTAATAGTTGGTGGGGACGCGCAGGAAATCTATGCCGTTGGCTTGCAGTTGGGTCACGGTTTCGATGATGTTGCCGGTGGTCAGGGCGACGTGCTGTACGCCGGGGCCGTAGTAAAAATCCAGGTATTCCTGAATTTGTGACTTTTTCTTGCCTTCGGCCGGTTCATTGATGGGGAATTTGATCTTGCCGTTGCCGTTTTGCATCACTTTGGACATGAGGGCGGAGTATTCGGTGGAGATGTCTTTGTCGTCGAAGTGGAGCAGTTGGCTAAAGCCCATCGTCTGGGCGAAAAAGTCTACCCAGCGATCCATTGCGCCCAGTTCGACGTTGCCGACCATGTGATCAATGGATGCCAGCCCGACGCCTTTGTAACGGCCGTTTCCAGCCACCTCCACCCCATTGCGAGCTGTGTAACCGGGGGCAAAGGGGCCGTTATAATCGGAGCGGTCTACAAATTTGATGATGGTGTCGCCGTAGCAGCGGATGGCGGAATAGCGCAGGACACCGTACTCGTCTTCTACGGCCGTAGGCGGAATCGCCCCTGTTGCCCCGCGATGGGTAGACTCGGCATAGGCGCTGGCCGCGTCATCCACCTGCATGGCAATAACGCCCACGCCGTCACCATGCAAATAGCAGTGCCGGGCAATAGGCGAATCAGGGCCAAGGGCAGTGGTCAGCACCAGCCGGATGTTGCCCTGGCTCATCACGTAGGATGCCGTTTCCCGATTGCCTGTTTCCAGCCCGCTGTAGGCCGTGTTGGCAAAACCGAAACCGGTGCGGTAATAATGCGCCGCTTGTTTGGCATTGCCCACGTAAAACTCCACGTGGTCCATACCTTTGATGGGGAGAAAATCTTCTGACATTTTGTTTACCTCCATATGAATTGTGAATTGTGAACGGTGAATTATGAATGGTTAATAACAGCAGCTAATCGCTTGATGCCTTCTGTGATGAGGTCTGGAGTGCAGGTGGAAAAGTTGAGGCGCAGGCAGTTGTGGGCATCGTGGCCGGGAACGGCGAAGGCGAAGCCGGGGATGAAGGCGACTTGTTGTTCGGTTACGGCCGTATCCAGCAATGCCCGCGTATCCACACCTTCCGCCAATTCTACCCAGACAAACATGCCTCCCTTTGGTTCTGTCCACCGGGCTGTGGCGGGGAAATATTGTTCCAGTGCGGAGAGCATGGCGTCCCGGCGACGGCCGTATTCCCCTTGCAGTTCCGCAATATGCCCCGGCAAATGTCCCGCATCCAGATACGCCGCCACCGCCCGCTGCGTCAATCCCGACGACTCCAAATCTGCCGCTTCCTTCACCACCGTCAGCTTGGGGATGAGTTCCTCCGGAGCAATCATCCAGCCCAAACGCAGCCCCGGGGCCAGGATTTTGGAAAATGAGCCGACGTAGAAGACGTGCGAATCATTCAGGGCACGGAGTGGGGGGAGATTGGCGGTTGGGACTTGGAGAGCGCCGTTGTTCTGCCAATTCCCATAATGTAAAAAACCGTAAGGATCATCCTCAATGATGGGCACGTTGTACTGCGCAGCCAATTCCACCAGCCGCTGCCGTCGTTCCAGACTGGTGCTGACCCCCAGCGGGTTGTGAGCATCCGGTACGACGTAAATGAAAGCGGGGCGCGTCCTACTTAACAGATACGCTTCCACCTCGTCCACTTCAATCCCGTGGGCCAAATCGGTAGAAACGGCCAGGATATTGGGGCAGGAAGGGGCAATGGCCTGCTGAATGCCGGTGTAAACCACTTCTTCCAGCAGTACATCGCTGCCGGGATTGAGGAGCAAGCGGGATAGAACATACAACCCTTGCTGCGCCCCGGTGAGCAGAAAAACTTGCTCTTCGGTACAAGCGACCCCGCGCTGGGCCATCAATTGCACAATATGCCGCTTGAGCGGGGTAAAAGGCGGGCTGTACTGCAACGCTTTGGGGTCTTCAGCCAGCACGCGGGTGAGGGCGGCCGCGTATTCCTGCGTGGGGAAGAGGGCCGGGTCGGGCAACCCGCCGGCAAAGGAGAGGATGCCGGGGCGGGAGACGACGGCGATCATTTGCCGCAGGACGGAGCGGCTCATGTGGCGCGTCCAGTCGGCTAACTGAATTTCGGGATGGGTGGGGGCGAACATGATTATACCTCAAGTAGTGCCAGGCACGGGGTATCGAGCTTCTACATGGCCAAGACTATTAACCCCGTGCCTGGCACTGCCTAAAACCGTTAACTGAAATGAAACATACATTGCCAATTACAAATCTACAGGCACGGCCGTACTCCGTTTAATCTCTGCCAATACCAGACTGGTGCGAATTTTGTCCATGCCGGGCAGGGGGGTGAGTTTTTCTACCAGGAACTTTTCCAGATGCCGCCGGTTCTGCACGATGATTTTGAGTAAGTAATCATATTCACCGGTGAGAAAGTAACAGTCCTGCACTTCCGGCATATCCTGCACCGACTCCCGAAAGGCTGATACCGCTTCCGGTTGGTGATGGATGAGCGTGACCTGGACAAAACAGAGCATGTCATACCCCAGCGCTTCCCGGTTGACCAGCGTGACGTACTGTTCAATAACGCCGGCTTTTTCCAGTTTTTGCAGCCTTTTTTGCAGGCCGGGCACAGACAAATCTACCCGCCGGGCCAGTTCCGTGTGGGTGATGCGGGCGTCTTCCTGCAGGTAACACAGCAACGCCTTATCTTTGCTGTCAAGTTGTGTATTCATGCTGTCACCATTATTGCGAAGTATTGAATCGTAAACCAATTGTATAACAATAGTTTATGATTTTCAACCAAACTGGTAAAATAAGTTGTATTATTTATCTTTTGCATGGAGGCGCGGATGGAACGGATTTGGTGGATTCCCACTGGTTTTTTGATTTATCCGTGACTTTATTGAAAAAACCGCAGAGGATGCGGAGACCACAGAGATTTACCAGAGAAAAACCTTGCCAATCCGCGCAATCCACGGCTTTTTTCAGAAGACTCATCCGTGAAAATCCGTCAAATCCGTATCATCCGTGTATCTATCCGTGGTTTCTATTCCACCACCCGCATCGGCCATTTGCCTTGTTTGCGGGAGAGGTAGTTGGCGCGGAATTGGGCGAAGTCGGGGTCGAGGGCGGAAAGGGGGTGGAGACGGCCGTTTACCAGCACGTCCGGGTCAATAGCCCGCAGTTTGGTGCTGATGCGGAAGGTGGGATTGGCTTCGTCCCAGACAAATTCGGTGTCCGGGGAGACGAGACGCAGCCAATTTTTCAGTTGGGCGTCGTCGCCGCTGCGCAGCTTGGCCCAGAACGGTTCGTCAGTCAGCCAGAAATCCTCTTCGCTGATGAGGCCGATTTGCAGGGCGCGGCGGATGGCCTGAGCGGTCACTTCGTAAAGGCCGACTTCGCGGAAATTGGCCCAACTGGCGTCATCACATTGGATGTAGGTGCGGCCCAGCCAGTTGGCGGCGGGGACGGAGGTGGTGGTGATACGGCCGTCTGCCACCACCAACTGTGCCAATGCCTGATCAATATCCGCTTGCGTCGCTAAACCCAACCCCTGACAATCCCGCAAAAAATAATCCAGCCTGTCCGCGCACAACCGGGGGGAGGGCTGCTCTAGTAACGGGTACGCTTCCTCGTGCAAAAAGTCAGTCCAATCGTAACCATAACGGCTTAAAATGGCGGGCAAATCGGTTTGGGCCACAAACATTTCCTTCATCTCGTCGTGATAGCTCTGGTCATCGTGGCTGTCTACGGCATAATCAATAACGTGGCTGAAGGCGGTGTGGCTCACGTCGTGCAGCAGGGCGGCGATTTGTTCTTCCAGCTCCGCACCCAGCCGGCGTACCAGGAGCATGGCCCCCAGCGAATGTTCGTAACGGGTGATGGGTTGGGTGACGCCGATGAGGCCGGAAATGCCGTGCTGTAAGATGCCTTTGAGCCGCTGCATGGCCTCTGAAGCCAGCAAATCGAGCAAGACGGGTTCGGTGATTGTGGCTGAACCATAAACTGAATCCTGATAAATCATAAAGAATCTCCTGAAAATTGGGTATGTGCATTATAATAAGCGGCACATTCTGAATGAGATGAGTTATATGAGAAAAATTATCCCGGCATTATTTGTTTTGTTGATACTGATGGTTGCTTGCAGTGACGCGGCGGAAACGACGCCGACGCCCTTCCCCCCGACGCAGACCCCGCGATCTGTCTTGCGCAAAAATCAGGCGTTTCCGGTAACGCTGACGGACTTGTTACTCAATCCGGAAACATACCGGGATGCGTTGGTGCAGGTGACGGGTCGTTATGAACGACGGCCGTTACTTGTTTGTGAAAGCGCTGCGGAAACGTACCCATCCCCGGCTACCTGGGCGCTGAAAGATGAAAACGGCATGGTCGTGGAAGCCGGAGAGTACGACGACACGTTGCGCTCCCTGCTGCCGGATGAGTTGACGATGACGGTGACCGGTTACTGGGAAGAATGGCAAGGTGTCGTGGGCTGCGGCAAGCAGGCAGAGTCTACCACGCTCTGGTATCTCAAGGTAACAGATATTGTGGCCCCCAGTCCGTTGGCTCAGGTGACGTTGACACCAGGTGGGGAAATGGTGGCTGACGGTGGTGTGGGGGATACGGCCGTTAATCCCCAAACGCCGGGAGCAACACCCATTGCCGATACGGGCGGCATCCCCACCGCTACATTAGAAAATGTCGGGGCGCTGACGCCTACGGCCGTTAACGGAGCCATGACGCCGACGCCGAATTTAGGTTTGGGCGGTGGCACGGCGACGCCTTTGCCTGGTGGTGGAACGGCTATCCCTACGCCAACTTTTATGCCGCAGGCTGGCGTGACCCCGACAACGGCCGTGACCCCACCTCCATCCGGCGCGACGCCAACATCTGCCGGGGCGACAGTGACGCCGGGCAGCAGCATTACCGCCACACCCAACGGCGCTCCAACAGCTACGCCTAACCCGCTGGCAACGGCTACCAATTCGCCCGGCAATCTTACCGATATAATCATGGATGATATTTACACCGAAGATGTCTGGTTTGGCACGCTGGCCAGTGGTGAGAAGCATATCTGGGATGTGGTGCTGGATGACAGCAGCGCCATTACCATCAGCGTAGCCGTCGAACCGCAAATGAATATCACCTTTGATCTTGTGGATGAAAACGGCGGCATCATTGCTTCTCAAGACGTTCCGGCCGGCGGGAAAATGGGAACGGCCGCCGGTATTCCCGTTGATCCGGCACTTTTCTACACTCTGGAAATTTATTCGCCGGATGGGAGCGCGGGCGATTATGCCATTACCCTGTGGGGTGACGATGAATTTGCTGTACCGAATGAATCCAGAGGTTTTCTGGAGTATGGGCAGATGGGCAGCGCCACCCTGCAAGCTGACGGCGCCAGTCATTACTGGTATTTCTACGGGCAGGCCGGAGAGGTGGTAGATGTGGTCACTTCTTCAGAACCGGATCGCCTTCTCCTGGTCAGTTTGTATGATGGGCAGGGGGATGTTGTTGTAGATGCAAACGGGGATGACGTGGAGTTGGTGGATCAGGAAGCGTTAGGTATTCCTTTGCCGAGAACGGGCTTGTACGCTATCTGGTTGATTGAGAATGATTTTCAGTCGAGTAATTACACGATTCGGGTTAGTCGGAATTAACAAGAAGTTCAACTTCTCTAAGAAGTTGAACTTCTAAGCGGCTGGGGCTTGAACCGGGCGACGGGACAAGCGATACCAGAAAAGGACGCCTAACAGTGACAAAGAGAAAGCCAGGCTGACGGCCGCCACAGCTAAAATACTGCCCCAATCAAAAATAACGCCGGCCAGCAAACCGGCCAGGCCGGAGGCCAGCGCCACCATCATGTCGCTGGTTCCCTGCGCCCGGCCCCGTTCATTGGTGCTGAGGGAATCGGAGAGCAGGGAAGAACCGGCCACAAAGCTGAAGTTCCAGCCCAACCCCAGCAAAAAGAGGGCCAGCGCCAGGACAAATACATTGGTGGAGAGGGGCGCAATCAGGGCGGAGGCAGCCAGAACGAGGGAGCCAGCAATAATCAGAGGGATACGGCCGTATCTGTCAATCAGCCAGCCCGTGACGCCTGACAAGCCAAACATGCCCAACGTGTGGGCCATAATCACCATAGAAATGGCCTGGGTGCTGTGATCGTTGCGGTTCATATACAGGGGGGTGATAATCATCACCATGGTCATCACCAGTTGGCCGATGATCAGGGAGGCGGTGGCCAGGATGACAGTGGGCTGACGAAAGATGCGGCGTAACGGCCGTGCCGGGGCCGCCAGCACATCAGTATGGGTTTCTTCTGCTTCCGTCGCCGCGCCAATCAGTTTGGGATCGGGGCGTAGAAAGAGGAAAACGGCAATGAGGGCCAGTAGATAGAGCAGCGCGGCCACGACAAACGGCCCGGCATCTGCCGCCAAATCAAACCAAGCCATCAATTGGGTGGAAGGTACCACCAGCAGCGGCCCAACAATAGCGCCAATGGTACCGGCAAAGACAATCAGGCCAATCACTTTGGCCTGCTGTTTTTGGGGATACACCTCGGCGGCGACGTAGCGGCTTTGGTCAATCGGGGCGCGTCCCATCCCTACTAGCGTAGCCCCCACCAGAAAGCCTAAAAACGAACCGGAGAAGATGGCAAATACGGCCGTAACCGCTCCCAAGACTGCCAGCATATAGCCCACCGACAAGCCCAGCCGCCGCCCGGCTTTGTCCATCAGCCAGCCCAACGGGTATGCGGCCGCCGCCCGCCCCAGCAGGGTCAGTGTGCTGGGAATACCGGCGGTACTGTCACTGCCGCTGAGGTCGGCGGCAATGATCGGCGTCAGGGTAAAGGAGGCGATGATGGCGGCAGAAAACAGGCTTTGCGAGGTAAACAGGGTGCCGGTGATGCGTTGGCGGACGGTGTTGGGTACGGCCGTAACAGTCATAATGTCAAATTCCTCAACTTCAGTTGTTCATAAAATCTTGTTCGGCTAGGTAATCCAGCACTGATTGGGAAAATTCCTGGTGAGATTCGCGGGTGTATTTAACGGCCGTGTACACCTGAGCCAGATTTTTCACGCCGGACGCTTCAATCATCTGCCGCAGGCGAGGGAAGCTCATGTACCGTTCCCAGCCCTTCACATCCCGTTCCCGGTAAATTTCCCGAATACGTTCATCCGTATAATCCTGATAGGTTTCCTGATGCACCACCCCATCCAGCGGCAGGCGGTCGCGGGGCGCCGGGTCTTCCGCCGGGTAGCCCAGGGAAAAACCGACGACAGGAACGACATTTTTGGGCAGATGCAGGATACGGCCGATTTTGTCACAATTCGCCAGTGTACTGCCCATATAACAAATACCCAGCCCTTTGGATTCGGCCGCCAAAGCCACATTTTGCGAAACCAGCGTGGCGTCAATCGTGCCAATCATAAAGCTCATAAAATTGTCAAAATTATCCGGCGCGTCATTCAGCCGCAGCCAGTGGCGCATCCGGTGGAAATCGGTGCAGAAGGTGAGCAAGACGGGTGCATCCAGCACCATAGATTGCTCCATGTGTGGTTCGTACAACTGTTCCCGCAAGGCGCGGTCACGGGTGACGATGATGGAGTAGGTTTGCATATTGCCCGATGAAGAGGCCCGGATACCGGCCTGCAAAATTTCGGTGAGAAGCGTGTCTGGTACGGGGTCTGGTTTGTATTCGCGGATAGAACGGTGTTGGTGGATGGTTTCAATAACAGTCATGATGGTTCTGTAAAACGATTTTGTAAATC
>JAJRTP010000607.1 GCA_024278255.1 Chloroflexota bacterium
AAGACGGCCAGCCTGTTTGAAGCGGGGGCGCGCATGGGTTCCATGCTGGCCGACGCCGACGAAACGACCATCGAAGCCCTGGCCGATTACGCCTACAACCTGGGCCTTACCTTCCAAATCGTAGATGATATTCTGGACATCATTGGCGATCCGGAGGAGATGGGCAAGCCGGTGGGCGCCGATATTGCCCAGCATCGCGGCGTGATGGCGGTGCAGGAGGGGGTGATGGAGGAAGTGGCGGCGGTTACGGCCGTAGCCGAAGCCGACGATCCCCTGGCCCAAATGATGGCCCGCCTGCGCGAATCCGGCGCCGTAGAAGTAGCTCGCCTGCAAGCCGAAGAAATGGCTGAACGTGCCCGCGCCGCCCTGGCTACCATCCCCGAATCAGAAGCCCGCCAGGAAATGGTGGCCCTGATTGACATGGTACTCAACCGGCAAAAATAGAACCACGGATAACACAGATATGACGGATTTTCACTGATTTTTATCCGTGTAAATCCACTCAATCCGTGTCCTCCGTGTATCCATTCCCCAATCCATGCTAAAATAGCGGCATGAGTACCCTCAACCCCAACATCCCCACGGCCGAACTCTCTCGATTGATGAGTACGGCCGTCACCCAACTAAAAACCTACCAACTGCAATGGCTCACCGTCCCCCTGCTCCTGCGCGTCATACTGGACGATCCCAAATGCGCCGCCGGGCAAATTTTGCAGCGGCTGCAAGCGGAACGGAGCGTCAACCTGGACAGCCTGACCCGCCGCGTAGAAACGATGGCCCACACCAACAAGGGACGTAGCGCCAAATTCTACTTCACCGACGACTTCGGCAAAGAAACCCTCCTCTCGGACGAGATGTTGGTGGTTCTGGACGAAGGATTGAGCATCGCCCAATCCCGCGATGAACTAAAAGCAGGCAGCGGCCACGTCCTGGCGGCGATGGCCCTGACCCCCACCGTCAGCACCTACGGCGTCCTGCAAAGAGTGGGCATCACCGGCAATATGGTCCTGGAATTGCTGGACGATGTGACCCAGGAAGGCGCGCCCCTCCTGCGCGATTATCAAGCAGAAGCACAGCAAGGCAACCTGACCGCTTACTACGAGCGAGCGGAACTCCTGCGCCAACTGGCCGCATTACTGGCCCTGACCAACGGCCCCAACGTCATCCTCACCGGACCGGAAGGGGCGGGCAAACGTACCCTGGTCTACAGCCTGGCCCAGCAAATCGCCGAAGGGGACGCGCTGCCCCAGGTGCGTTCCGTCGTGGAAATCAACGAGACTGCCCTCCTGGAAAACCCGCTGGCGGCGATGCGCGCCGGAATGCGGCGGGCCAGCGGCGGCATCCTCCTGGTTCCTCGGATTGAGCGGTTTTTTGCCGGAAAACTGCGCGCTCCCTTCCCGGAACAGGTCAACCGGGAACTGCACAAAGCTATCCTCAGCGCGGAGCAGATGGTTATCGGCACGACGCCGCCGGGGGCATATGAAGCGTTGGCGCAGGAGGCCATCATCCGCCAGCACAGCAACCGGCTGGACGTGCCCGCCGCCAGCGTCAAGGAAACGGTGGCCATGCTCAACTTCCACAAGCAGCGCTGGGAACAGGAGTATGAAGTGGCCATCCGCCTGCAAGCACTGGAAACGGCCGCCACTGTCTCCCACCAATACATCCAGACCATCGCCCTGCCCGCCGCCGCGGTACGTTTGATGGATCGGGCCTGCGCTTTGGTACATACGGCCGTAACCAGCCCCGACATCATCTACCCCAACGTTGCCCCGGACGGCCGTGTAGACGGCGAAGACGTTTTGCAGGCGGCCGCCCAATGGACCAACATCCCGGTAACCAAACTGGGCGAAGACGAAAAAGGCAAATACGCCAACATGGTAGCTCACCTGCACCAGCGGCTCATCGGCCAGGAAGAAGCCGTGCTGGCCATCAGCCGCGCCGTCAAGACCGCCCGCGTCGGCCTGCGGGACAAGAAACGGCCGATTGGCTCCTTCCTCTTCCTGGGGCCAAGCGGCGTGGGCAAGACGGAACTGGCCAAGGCGCTGGCCGAATTTATGTTTGGCACAGAAGAAGCGATGCTGGTTCTGGACATGAGCGAATATCAGGTAGAGGCCAGCGTGAACAAGCTGATTGGTGCGCCGCCAGGATACGTCGGTTTTCAGGAGGGGGGACGGCTGACCAATTTTGTGCGGGAACGGCCGTACACCGTCATCCTGCTCGACGAAGTAGAGAAAGCACACACCCGCGTTTTTGACGTGCTGCTGCAACTGCTGGAAGAAGGCCGCCTCACCGACAGCCAGGGCCGTACCGCCCGCTTCAACAACACTGTCGTCATTATGACCAGCAACCTGGGCGCCCGGCACATGCTCGTCCCCGTCATCACGGAACGGGAGCGGGAACTGGTGCTGGCCGAAGTCAACCGCTTCTTCCGCCCCGAATTTCTTAACCGGCTGGACGAAATCATCCTTTTCCACCAGCTCACGGGCAACCAACTGGCGCAAATTTTGGAACTGATGCTGAAGCAGGAATTACGGCTGGCCGAGGCCCAGGGCATCCAGCTCACGCTGACCGAAGCGGCCAAAGATTGGCTGCTGGCGCAAAACGACCAGCCGGAATATGGCGCGCGCCCCCTGCGCCGCATCATCGCCCGCCACTTGCGCGAACCGCTGGCCGATTTTCTACTTTCCACAGAAGCGGAGGGGGATACGGCCGTGCGCTTGGATGCGGGGCCGGATGGATTGGAATTTGATATTGAGTAACTGGGTAATTGGGTAATTGGGCAATTACCCAGTTACCCAATTACCCAATTACAAAAAGGAGATCCCATGAACGACCCAAAACCGGAAATCATCCAACAATTGAACGAGACGCGCAGCGCTTTGATGGCCTTTTTGCGCGGATTGGACGAAGTGCAGTGGGAAACGGCCGTCTACTCCGAAGGCGAAACGTGGACGGCCGCCGACGTGGTGCGCCACCTGACCAACGCCGAAAGCGGCATGACCGGCCTCATCGTCCAGTGGCAGATGGGCAACGACCCCGTTCCGCCCGACTTTGACTTGGCCCGCTTCAACAAAAGCGTCGTCGCCAAAGCCAAAGACAAAACCCCGGCCGAACTGCTGGCGGAGATGGAGACCAACCGGACTAACCTGCTCCAGGTAATTGACGGGTTGGAAGGGGATGATTGGCAAAAAAGCGGCCGTCACGCCAGCCTGCAAATCCTCACCATCGAGCAAACCTGCCGCCTCATCGCCGATCACGAAGTTGCGCATTTGCAAGATTTACAAGCAGGTTTAGGGGCTTGGAGCAGGCAAAAAAAATGAGATGTCCCATAAGCGGGAGCCTATGGGAACATCTCTCGGGGGGGAGCCATCGGTAGTGTAGCAGATTATTTGTAGTTGGCAAGAAATTGATAAGTAACTGATTGGCCCTTATGTTTGAAGCGATTCTGTTCGATTTTGATGGTACATTGGTTGATTTTGTAGATTCGGATATTCAGAGCTTGAGATGGCTGCATTCTAATGTCGGATCTCCAGTATGTTTCGAGGATTTTCTGGAAACGGCCGTTGACGAAATTATGGCTTTTCACCAACTGGTGGAGGCAGACAAAATCAATCCGTTATTGATGCACGAATTCAGATTGAAACGCACTTTTGCGCGGCACAACATAACATGGCGCGATCATTATGTTAATTTTTACAGAAACAAACTGATAGAAACTTGCGTCTCCTTCCCGGGTGTGCCCAGAATGCTTTTTGCAGCCAAGCAAAAAACTAAAACAGGGCTTGTTACCAACGCTTATGACGGAAAAGAGCAGAGAAAACGCATCAACCATGCCAGTTTGGCAGCTTATTTTGACACAATTGTCGTTGCCGGAGAAATTGGTGTTTACAAGCCAGACCCAGCCATCTTTTTACATTCGCTAGATTGCCTCGACGCCGCCCCTGAGAATTCTCTCTTCATTGGTGATTCTGTAACGCATGACATCACTGGCGCAAAATTAGCGGGAATGAAAACCATCTTGTTCAACAATCACTCAATCAAAAATTCTGACGCTGCCGATTATACCGTCGCAGAAGTAGAAGAGTTGCAAAACCTGCTAAACCAACTGATTTAGCGGTTGAGCTAGTAACCATCTAACAATTAGGTTCCGTTTTGATTTGAAGAAAATGACCACAGAGTCACTGAGGCACGGAGAAAAACCTGGGTATATCTCTGTGCCTCAGTGACTCTGTGGTAATCTATTTTTAGGAAAGTTATTTTTAGACGCTCACTTAATACGGCCTTCACTCCTTACGATCTTGCCACAAACCGATTAGACCTGATTGCCGTAATTGTTTTGCTGTCAGGCGAGAGCGTGGAGCGAGCTTTGCTGATTGGCACCACAAGATAATTTCAACAGTTTGCCCTTTTTTATAAGGCATATCTTCAATTACTATTCTGCCATCTTCCACAACGACTTGCTGAAGTCGAATAGCTTTCATTAGTATTCCCTCTTGTCTAATCCTGCCCTTTCGATCCATTGTCTTAACAACATAAGCCAACCTCACTTGTCGTTGAGAGATTTATGAGCGAAACTACTTCAAGCACCACGACCTTTTCTGACAAATGAATCTCGACCTCGTCAGTCTGTGTGGAAACGTTGTTGAGTTGCTTCCCAGTTAGCCTATAATTATGCTTCCAAGAAAGCTATGCCATATGTACGTTTTCTACCTGGTGCATATTTTTCTAAGTGCTTCCTGAAAAACCAATTATCACCTTCAGCTGAAGCCCAAATGACGCCCGATACAAAATCTGCTACCTGGATAATTGGTTTCTGTACAGAATCGAAAAACGAAAGGTGTGGATTTACAGCTTTAACATACGGACGTAGGGGAGGAAGTAAATATTCCAAGTTGTTAAACGTGTCAGCAAAAGCTGATTTCAGCTCATCTTGTTCCTTTTGACTACCAAGTTGATCACACCAAATTTTACCATCTTTGCCGTTCTGTTCTCGTAAATAGAGGGCAAACTGTCCAAGAAGTACACTCAACACAAGACGAACAGCAATTACTTTCTTACCTTTTCGGGTCAACTCAAGTAATCCTTCATCAACTTTGTCTTTTCTCACAATCGTTGTGATTGGAAAAACATCAGCTCTACCAAAAAGCTCGTCAAGGGCCCACATAGCATCTTGTCGCCATTTAGAAGAATCTTGAGTAAGCAATGGATTCCCTCCTCTTTTTTGATGACGTCCTGGGAAAAAATGGCTCCATTTCAATTCTATATCCTCTTGACCACATAAATTTTGCTTAAT
>JAJRTP010000608.1 GCA_024278255.1 Chloroflexota bacterium
GTCAATGGTGCAGGGGCCGAAGGTGCTGGAAGTAGGCGTGGGCACGGGCAAAAATATGCCGTATTATCCCGATGGGGTGCAGATTACGGCCGTAGACCTCACCCCCGGTATGCTGGAATATGCCAAAAAGCGGGCTGCCGAACTAAACGTTGACGTAGACCTGCAACTGGGTGACGCCCAAAACCTCGATTTCCCCGACGATACCTTTGATGACGTCGTTTCCACCTTCGTTTTTTGCTCTGTGCCCGATCCTACGCTAGGATTGAAAGAACTGCTGCGGGTGACAAAGCCCAACGGCCGTTTGCTCATGTTGGAACATATGCGGGCCGGAAACGAAATTGCCGGTATTATGATGGACGTGATGAATCCGGTGATGGTGCGCCTCTCCGGGGCCAACATCAACCGGCGCACAGTAGAGCATGTGCAGCAAAGCGGCTGGCAGTTGGAGCAAGTGGAGGATGTGGGTATGAAAGGCATCTTCAAAATGATTGTGGCCCGCAAAGTAACAGCCCTTTAGCCAAAAAATAATGAACCCGACCGCTTCGTCTCACCTTTACCGCCGAATTACGCGCCTGCGCTGGCAAGCCCCCTTGTTTGCCTTTTTACTGGTACTGGCGCATCAGATTGTTGAGCATACTGTTCTGTTAAAGCTGCCGCCCTGGCAGCATTTTATTTCCCAGATGTTATTTTACGGCTTGATTGGGCCGCTGCTGGCCTTTTGGGCCTTGAGTTCCTTGCGGCGCAGTGTGGTGGAAACGGGCAAAGCGGAACGCGCCCTGCAGCAAGCACACAAAGAATTGCGGCAGGTAAACGAGCATCTGGCCTGCCTGCTGCGCGTCAACCGCCGTCTGACGGAGGCGGGCAATGAACAGTCATTGCTGGAGACGATTGTGGAACTACCCCTGGAGGCAGTCCCGGCGCTGGGTTGTTCCCTGATTCGTTTTGATGAACGGCAGCAGCCGTTACCGGCGTTGCATCATGGGCAACTGGATACGGCCGTCCTCGACTCCTGGGCGGCCCAATTAACCCACAACCGCATCAAACAACAGTGCGCCGACTGCACAACCCATTCCACCCAAACGGCTCATGCCTGCTCCCTGCTGCAAGCTGCGCCTAACGGATTGGGTACGGGGCAGGTCTATTGTCTGGATTTGAGTCGCAACGGCCGTCGCTACGCCATTCTCAACGTGTACCTTACCTCTGATTACACTTTGAATCCGCAGGAGCAGGAACTTCTGGAAGCCATGTCTCAGGAAATGTGCCTGGCCCTGGCGAATCACGATTTACAACTACGCGAACTGGAAATGCTCACCTGGCTGCAACAGACGGAACATCTGGACGACCTCAATGACGAACTCAACGACATGCTCAGTCATACCGTCGCCGCGCTGGAAGCCAAAGGGGGCATTTTGTTTGTCAGTGAGGCCCCCTCCGGCGAATTACAGCCGCTGGTGACGTCCGGCGCGCCATTGGGCGCAGCGCTGCCGTTGGTCAAAGGGCTGGCTCGCGGCGTAGAGCAGGCCGATTCTCCACTTATTATTCACGCCCTGGAACAGGAAGAGCATGACCACGTCCGTTCCCTGATGATTGCCCCGCTGCGGGCTAACCAGCAAATGATCGGCAGCCTGGTTTTGTGGGCAGATCAGGATGACTGCTTCACCCGGCGGCGCACCCAGTTGATCAGCATTGTGGCCGGCCAGGCGGCGCTGCTCCTGGAAAACCAGCATCTTTACCGGCAGGGGGAATACCGGGTGGCCCTGGCGGAACGGGCGCGGCTGGCGCGGGAAATCCACGACGGGCTGGCGCAAACGCTGGGCTATCTCAAGCTGCGCTCGGCCCAAATCTCCGGCTGGCTGCAAAACGGGGATGCGGAACGGGCAGCAGAAGGGCTGGAAGAAATTCGCCACTTTTTGCATGAAGCCTACGTGGATGCGCGGGAGGCGATTGACGGCCTGCGCCTGCAAAGCGGCCTGACGAATACGGCCGCCTGGGTAGATGAGATCGTAGCGGAGTTTGAAGCCTTGAGCGGGATTCCGGTGGATACGGCCGTGCCCCCACCCCTCGATCTCCCCCCGGAAATCCAAATCCAGTTACAGCGCATCATCCAGGAAGCGTTCAGTAACATCCGCAAGCACGCCCAGGCCACCCGCGCCTGGCTCCTCTGGCAGCTTGAGGCTGATTGGCTGACGCTGCAAATTCAGGATGACGGCCGGGGCTTTGACCCGGACGACATCCCCCCCGGCGCCCGCCACGGCCTGCGCATCATGCGGGAACGAGCCGATTTGCTGGACGCTGAATTTCAGATTACCAGCCGCCCCCACGAGGGCACGGGCATCACCCTGATTTTACCGCTGAAGAAAAAGAAGGAGCGACGGCCGTATGCCTGAGATTATCAAACTCCTGGTAGTAGATGATCACACCCTTTTCCGGCGGGGTATTGTTTCCCTGCTGAAGGAGCAGCCTGATTTTCAGGTGATTGGCACGGCGGACAGTGGGCCTACGGCCGTGCAGCTTTGCCGTGACGTAAAACCCCAGGTTGTCCTGATGGATGTCCATATGCCCGGCGGCGGCGGTGTAGACGCCGTAGCCGCGCTCAAGCAAATGCCGGATGTGCGCGTCATCATGCTCACCATCTCCAACAAGGATGAAGATTTGCTGGGGGCGCTGGCCGCCGGAGCCGACGGCTACCTGCTCAAAAGCGCCGAGCCGGACGAACTGTGCCAGGCCATCCGCCAGGTGGCTGCCGGGAAAGGTGTGCTTTCCCCAGAGATAACGGCACGGGTGATGCAAGCTGCTGCGGCCCGCACCCCGGCCACCACGTCCTCACTCAGCCAGCGGGAACTGGACGTTTTGCAGGAATTAGCCCGTGGCGCGACCACAGCCGACATTGCCGCCACCCTCGTTATCTCCGAAAACACCGTCAAAACCCACATCCGCCGTATCTTCAAAAAACTGGGCGTCAACAACCGCACCCAGGCCGTCGCCCAAGCGGCCTCCCAAGGCCTTCTGCCCGCTAATCGGTAATCGGTGAACAGTAGAGTTATTTCAGAATAAGAGGGAAAGACAGATTACCCCTTTCCCCATTTTTGAACCTTAATAAACATAGCGACTCCTTTTTGCAAAGTTGACTAAACCGGCAACGGCAAC
>JAJRTP010000609.1 GCA_024278255.1 Chloroflexota bacterium
GCACCAGTTCATTCACCCGGCGGAACATTTTCAAATCAGCCTGGAAGGAAGCCAGCAAGGCCCATTCCAGCATGGTGCTGGCGGCCGTAATCATATTTTTGGGCGGTTCGATGCTGATATCTTCGTCATCTTCATCCCAGGGCGTCATAATGACCACGACAATTTCTTGCCCGCCGGCGTCAATGGCCGGGCTGAGGGGGGTGTTGGCGACCGTGGCCCCATCCCAGTAAAGATTGTCGTGCAGTTGTGTAGCCGGATAAAGGATGGGAATAGAGCAACTGGCAATAATGTGATCCAGGCCCAGCGGCTCTTGCTGCATCCGGCTGGGGTATTTGTCGGGGCTGTTGCCGAAGACGTTGAGCTGGCCGGTGGCTATTTCGGTGGCGGTGATGCGCAGGTGTACGGCCGCTTCGTCTGAGTTGAGCCGGTCAAAATCAATCCAGCCGTCTCGCTGTAACGTTTCCCGCAGGGGGGAGGTGTCCAGCAGATAGTTGCTGCCCAGCACATTCCAGTTGGGATTTTGCACGTCGCCTGTGGACAACTGCCGCCATAAGGCCCACAGGGAATGGGCGTTGTGGCCGGACGCAATCGCCGCTCCGTTCACGGCTCCGATGGAGGTGCCGGATACGATGTCGGGGAACCATTCGTGTTCTTCCAAAAAGCGCAGGACGCCTACGTGGTAAGCGCCCCGGCCGCCCCCGCCCGATAATACCAGGGCATTTCTCCGGTTTTCTGCTGGCATGATATTCTCCTTTTAGGTCGGCAAGCTGCAAGTTGCCGGCGGCAGGTTGTCTCTTGTCTCTTGCAACTTGCCCCTTGCAGCCTGCTACCCAATAAGATAAGACGGCCGTTCCTCCAGTTCGGGAATGGGTTCAATTTCTGCCTCGGCGGGTTTGACGGGGAGGATGATGTGGAAACTGCTGCCGGGCATCCGCTGTTCGTCTTCGCCCTCGGACTCAACCCAGATACGGCCGTTGTGCCCTTCAATGACCCCTTTGGCAATAGGCAGACCCAAGCCAGGCCCGGCCCCTTTGAATTTGGTACTGCCGGTAGAGTGGAGTTGGGGGTCGCCAATGCGGAAAAACTTCTCAAAAATCAGTTCATGGAATTTGGGATCAATACCGATGCCGCTGTCCTGAATGATCACTTCAAAATATTCTTCTTCCTCATCTACGCTGGGAATGAGAGTAGCCGTCACTGTGATACGGCCGCCATCCGGCGTATATTTCACGGCATTCCCCAGAAGCTTGGTAAAAGCCTGGACCAATCGTTTGTAGTCAGCATAAATGGGGGGCAGTTCATCCACCCCTTCCTGCGTTAAGGTAATGCGGCGCTCACGCAGCGCCTGAATCAACGGTTCCATCGCCAGTTTAATGATGCTTTGCAGGCGGGTTTTGACAAAAGTCAGGCGCATCTCATCCACGTCAAGCTGACTGGTTTCCAGCATGTCGGTAATCAACCCTTCCAGTTGCAAAGTGGCCCGGTTGATGTGGCCCACAATTTCCCGCGTCTGGTCCCGTGACAAGGCATTTTCTTCATTCATGGCGGCCAGAATATCGGCGTACCCTTTCACCTGGGTCAAAGGGGTGCGCAGTTCGTGCGAAGCAATGGTGATGAAATCAGTCTTGACTCGATCCATGATTTCCAGTTTTTCGTTCTGGTCTACCAGGTCTTCATTGAGCAGGCGCACTTGTTCGTTCTGGGTATTCAAGACGCTGTAAAGGCGGGCATTTTGCAAGGCAACGATGGTCTGATCGGCCAATGTCTGCATCAATTCCAATTCGTTGGACTGGTAGGGCAGGCCGGTGCCTTTTGGCCCGACGGCAATGATACCGGCAATTTCGCCCCCGTCGCTGATGGGCACGTACCCTTCCATAGCCATGCCTTTGAGCCAGTCGCCGTGCGCTTCGTTGATATCGCTGTATACCGGATTGAAATCAATGTCATATTGCAGGAGCGGCTGATGCTCTTCAGAAAGCAAGGTGATGAAGCGATCTGTAGCCGGGAAGTTGACTTCATCTCTGGGGATTTGGCCCATGCCGGCAATAGGGTCGATTTCGTAACGGCCGTCATCCTGTTGGCTGACCAGAAGGAGGGCGCAGCGGTTGGTTTCCAGCATTTCGCTCAAGGTGCCGGCGATGAGGACGGAAAGCTGCTGCACGTCCAAAGTTCGGGCAATCGCCTGGCTGTAGTTGCGGATGATAAGGTTGCTGTTGAGTCCTTCACCACCCAGATAACGAAAGGTGATTCGTTCAATAATGCGGCGGTAAGGGTCATAAAGTAGGAAGCCTAAAGCGACGACGATGGTGATTAGCAGAAGGGTGAGGTTTTTATTATATTGGTTGAGATCGCTGCTGAAGTTCAGGATAAGGACGATGGCGATGATGAGAGGCAGGGCGGACAGGATGTTGATGATGAAAAAGGCCACGGTGCGCCGGATGCGGGTGCGCACATCGACGATGCGGTAGGAGGCGACCGCGTAGGCCAGTCCTACAATGCCGAGGTAGCGCAAGGCTTGCCCGGTGATGATGAAAATGGGATTGTCTATGAATTGCAGGAATTCGCCGGTGAAGAGGGCCAGAAGGGCTATAAACCAGTAGAGCAGCCGGTTGGCGTGCCAGGGAAGCTGGTTGTTTTTGTATTCGCGCCAGGTTTTAGCCAGGATGAGGCCGCTGAAGGCAAACCAGGTGGTGTAGGCGATGATGGCGCCGTTGGTGATGGTTAGGTAACGGCCGTCTGGCAGGACAAACACGCGGATAGGGGTTAACCCGTTCACCAGCGCCACCGAAAGAATGGCTGCGCCGATCAAAACGAGAATGGTTTTAGGGGGTTTCCAGGAGAGGTAAACGGCCGTGGTACCGCCTACGGCGCAGGTGTTAAGCAGCAAGACGATAAGCGGCAGGTTAGGATAGGAAAGCCGGGCAGAAAAATAAATGGAAAATTCCCAAACGATGGCCAGGATGATGGTGATGAGCAGCCAGCGGGTTTGGTCTTTATCTTGCCCGCGCCGAATGTGGGGAGTAAGCAGGAGGACAGTGTATAAGACGGCGCCGATGAGGGGAATGTAAAGATGGGCAGAATAGGTTTCCATAATAGTTGTATTGTAACGGTGGAAGATGCTTGTGACAATCGGTAATCAGTTTTCAGTATTCAGTGTGCAGCGTGCAGCGTGCGGGATACAGGCGACTAACCACTGAATACTGTACACTGAACACTGAAAAAGGCGCGGCTATGGCCGCGCCTTTTTTGGCGGAGAGGGTGGGATTCGAACCCACGATTGGGTATGACCCAATACACGCTTTCCAAGCGTGCGCACTAAGCCACTATGCGACCTCTCCGAATGGGAAAGAAATTATAAAACCGAGTGGGCGAGTTTGCAAGTTACTGGCAGAAGTTACAGCAATTCTAAATGTAAATTTGCCC
>JAJRTP010000610.1 GCA_024278255.1 Chloroflexota bacterium
AAACAACTTTACCAGCAGTTGGACACGCTACGGTGTCGCTGCCCGAAACGGCCTCCATTCCTGGTCTGTCTTTGATCCCTTGTGGGCCAACAAAGATTGGTGCGAGCCGGAAGAGCATTTGCTGGCCTGCGAATTTCGTCTGGAAAACCCGGCCTTCCTCATCATCCGCCTCGGTTCCAACGACGCCGGCGCACCCAGCGGCTTCGAGTACAACGTGCGTCAGGTCATCGAATACAGCATCGAAAACGGCGTTGTCCCCATCATTATGACCAAAGCAGACCGTTTTGAGGGAGACAACACCAACAACGACATCCTGCGCCAGTTGGCCGCC
Organism: Chloroflexota bacterium; assembly: GCA_024278255.1. Taxonomy (GTDB): domain Bacteria; phylum Chloroflexota; class Anaerolineae; order Promineifilales; family Promineifilaceae; genus JAJRTP01. The sequence goes on from JAJRTP010000610.1 coordinate 332, forward strand.
GAATACAAAATTCCCCTGTGGGATTTTGACATTGTGGCCGAAACGCTGCCGGGGCGCGGCCTGGCCGACGATCTGGTACACATGAAAGAATTCCCCGGCAACGATTTCACCGATCCGGCCATTTTTCAAAGCGGCCACGGCATGCAAGACCTGACCGGCCTGATGATGCTGCACGCTATTTTGCAAACGGTGCAGATGGAGGAATAAGCGTTATAATTTGGGAGATTGGAGATTTGCTATTTCCTCAATCGGGATGGTTCAGTAACCCGGAAAATTAGCTTGACACTTTGTAGGGCGGTTTTGTAAATCGCCCTCTGGACGATTTGCAAAATCGTCCTACAAGTTGTTAAGGGGAATTTGAACCATCCCCCTCAATCTTTAATCTCCAATCTCCAATCTCTAAAAATTGTGAGGCGTTATGAAAAAAGCAACCATCTTTCTGTTTTTCTTTGTTTTGTTTTTAGCCGCTTGCGGCGGCGGTAATGCCGGTGGCGGCGATCCGGCACAAACGGTGGAAAAGTATCTCCAGGCGAAAGTAGACGGAGATGCGGACACCATTCGCGGCTTGTTGTGCGCGGATATGGAGCAGTTCCTGGAGCGGGAATCACGCACGTTTGATAGTGTGCAGGATGTGCGTATTGAAGGCATGAGCTGTGAGGATGGGGGTAACGGCCGTGTCACCTGCACCGGTACCATCAAAGCCCTCTACGGCACAGAAGAAACCGAGTTCCCCCTGACCAACTACAAAGTCGTCCAGGAAGACGGCGAATGGAAGTGGTGCGGGGAAACGCAGTAACAGTTTTCAGTTTTCAGTAGATAGCTTTCAGTAATCCAGTCAGAATTGCGGTATACTGTAAGATATGGCTGATATACTTGTCACAATAAAGCGAACTATCCTGACTGGTAATTATTATTTCAGCGAGAAAGCCCGTTTGGAAATGGAAGCTGACGGGTTAACAGAACTGGATGTCGCTGAATCTATATTGAATGCTGTCGCTATTTACAAGAAGATCCACTCTCGGAAACCATATCGAGAACATCAGCGAGAATATCTCTACATCATTCAAAGTACTAACCTTGAGGGGCTAATGATCTACACAAAAGGTAAATTAGTCAAAAAAGCAGGAATAGATACCTTTTACTTTCTAATCTCTTCCAAAAAAGCGATCTGGTAACGAAAGAATTATGTTAAAAATTACAGAATGCCCCGTATGTGGCGGGAAAATCAAAAAAGTAAAGGAAGATTGGGCAGGTGAATATCAAGGGCAAAAGTATATTGTTCCTGATCTTGAATACTATATCTGTGAATTATGTGGCGAGAAAATTTATTCAGCTGAAGCCATGCGCAGGATAGAGTCGTACTCGCCAGCATTCAAGGTGATTGAGCCGGTGAGATAAGCAGTATTCACCAATTACCTATTAACCGTTAAACCCCATAAGCCATCCATGAAACGACGCATATTCTCACGAGAAAATTTATTAGCGGCAGGACTGTGCCTCATCGTTATTTTGTTGATTATTGTGACAACGGACAGCGCGCCGCAGTGGATTTATCAGGGATTTTAGGTAGGGGGAGTTTGCTATGGGACGTATTGCGTATTACGTATTGCGTATCGGGCCGTTTTTACGCAATACGCCATACGCAATACTTTTTGTTTTGCTCTCTGCCTGCGCTGCAAATGATGCCCAACCGACTTTAACGCCTACGGCCGTGCCCACACTTGCAGCCGTCCTGCCCACTGCCAATCCCACCTTCATGGTAACACCCACACCCCGCCCCACGCAGACCACCGCCCCGCCCACCAGCACTCCCACCTGGCCTGCCATTACCCGTCCCGCCACCCTAACGCCGACGTCTACAGCCACACCCAGCATCACCCCATCTCCCACAGCCACCCCCGTCAACGTCAACGGCATCCCGGTAAACCAAATCGTCATCATGCCCCCGGACGTGCAGGAAAATGTGCGCCGGATTTACGCGCGGGGGCAGGAATTGGGGCGCAATCCCCGCGCCTTCTCCAAGTTGGGCGACAGTGCCGTCCTGACCAGCCATTACCTGACCCGCTTCGACGACCCGACCCGCTACAACCTGGGCGAATACGCTTTCTTGCAGCCCGTCATTGAGTATTATGCCGGATCATTTCGCCGTTACGGGGCGGCCGTGCGCGTGGGCCTCAGCAGTTGGGGCGTCCTGGACCCGATGTGGTCTAACAAGGAATGGTGTACTGTTGAAGAACATATGCTGGCCTGCGAATTTCGCCTGCACAATCCCAGCATCCTGCTCATCCGCATCGGCACCAACGACGCTACAGAAGCGGAGTATTTCGCCAACAATTTGCGGGAGATTGTCCAGTTTGCCATTGATAACGGTGTTATACCGGTTCTGACCACCAAAGCAGATCGCTTCGAGGGAGACAACACCAATAACGAGGTAATGCGCCAGGTAGCCGCCGAAATGCAAATCCCCCTATGGGATTTTGACGCCGCAGCCGGCGCCCTGCCCAATCGCGGCCTGGGAGATGATAACGTCCATCTATCCATCAGCTTCAGGAATGATTACACCGATCCCTTTACCTTCACCATGGGCTACCCCGTCAGTGACCTTACCGCTCTTTTTCTCCTGGATGCTATTCGCCACGTTGTGGAGGAGAAGTAACAGTGTACAGTGTGCAGTATTCAGGAGCGCCTGGGATTGCAAATCCCAGGCTGAGAGGGGAAGTGCGCTAAAGCGCACTGGTAGCGGCGTGCCAACCTGCTTCATTTCCCCATCCCCTCACCCCTCATCCCCCCACCCTCTCCCCAGGAGGACGCTATGACTTTCGATCCGTTCCTCATCGCTATCCTCATCGGGTTGGGGCTGATTTATGCCGTCCTGATAAAAGGGAAATGGCGCGGCTGGTTTTTGCTGGCAGCCAGTGTCATTGCCATCTACTGGCTGCAAACGGCGACGGCCGTTCGCTTTGGCGATTATATTTTGCAAACGGTGACAGTTGTGCTGACGGTGCTGACGTGGTGGGTGACACGGCCGTCCTCCCACAAAGAAGGCAAAGCCGTCTGGCCCTCCCTAACGCGGGAAGATTGGCTGACCCTGGCAGTGGTCTTTGGGCTGGTGGTGGCGCTGGCTTTCAACCGCTTCGTGGATGCGGATTATCGCCTGACTCCTGCCCGACCGCCGTCGCCGCTGTGGGTGGCGGGGATTTTGCTGGCGCTGGGGCTGGTTTGGGCCGGTTTGACGCGGCTGCTGCGCCGCGCAGATCAACGCAAGGTGTTGACGGCCGTCATCCTTCTCATCGTTCTCCTCTTCATCATCCTCAAATCACCACCGCTGACCACGGCCGCCTCGGCTTACTGGCGTTCCCTCACCGGCCAGCAAGTCGCCCTGGGCAGCCCCTCCGACCTGGTCTGGCTGGGCTTCTCCTACGTCGCCTTCCGCCTCATTTCCACCCTGCGCGACCGGCAAACAGGCATTCTGCCCGACCTGACCCTGCGCGAATACGTCGTCTACGTCCTCTTCTTCCCCGCCTACGTCTCCGGGCCAATTGACCGGGCGGAGCGGTTTGTAGAAGATTTCCGGGAGCTGCCGCAGCTAAAAGGGCTGGACGCCAACCGCTGGCTGTACGGTGGGCAGCGTATCTTCGCCGGAATGCTGAAAAAGTTTGTCATTGCCGATTCTTTGGCTTTGGGGATGTCGCTAACGGCCGAAAATGCCGCCCAAACCCAATCCGCCGACTGGCTGTGGGTTTTGCTGTACGGCTATGCCCTGCGTCTGTTCTTCGATTTCAGCGGCTACACGGATATTGCCATTGGTATTGGTGTTTTGTTTGGCATCCGCCTGCCGGAAAATTTCCGACGGCCGTATCTCTCCACCAATATCACCGCCTTCTGGCAGCGCTGGCACATCACCCTGAGCGATTGGGCCAGGTTTTACGTCTTTTCACCCCTGTCCCGTTCCCTGCTGCGGCGCAAGCCACGGCCGTCCAAAACCCTCATCATCTTCCTTTCCCAGATGAGTACCATGCTGGTCATCGGCCTGTGGCACGGCATCACCTGGAACTTTATCATCTGGGGCACGTGGCATGGCGTCGCCCTGTTTGCGCACAAGCAGTGGAGCGACAAGACGCGCCGCTGGTATAATGACCTGAGCAATCATCCCTGGCAAAAACGAAGCTGGACGGCCGTCACCTGGTTTCTTACCTTTAACTATGTGGCCCTGGGCTGGGTCTGGTTCCTCATGCCTACGCCGCAGTTGGCGCTGGAGACGTTTGGTAAGTTATTGGGTGTAATTAGGTGAGGACAACAAATGGAGAAAGTAGTGAGTTTGCCTGACTTGCCAGCAATTCCAATCCTGAAATCCGTCGTAGGGGCGGGACAGGCGGGAAAACATCTTTGCCATGCAGAACGACCTTTTCTCCCACCTGTCTCGCCCCGCTCCCGGCCGTGTTCGGGGCGAGACGGCGCGGAACCAGGTCATTTTGTTTGCCCAAGGCCGTACCGCGCCGTCCCGCCCCTACCAGAATTGGAATTACCTCTGGCCTACGCCATTCTTAGCCTTCACCAAATCAGGGGAAAATAATAATGAATCAAGAATCCCCTTCCACCTGGCGCGTCATCGGCCGTATCATTCTCAAGGCGGCCGTATTGTTCCTGGCCCTGAATTTGTTGTTTGCCTGGGTACGGCCGTTAGACACACTCGGCCGCCTCACCCTGTACAACTGGTTCCTGCCGGGGCGGGAGCGGCTACCGTATGGCGAAAATCCGGCCGAGGCCAACAACCTGAGCCTGAACAACCTGCCCGCCATGTTCGCCAGCCACCGCGTCAGCCAGCCCAAGGCGGAGGATGAGTTACGCGTCTTCATTCTGGGGGATTCGGGGATGTGGGGCTGGTTTTTAGAGAACGAAGACACGCTGGCCGGGCAGTTGAACGAGATGGGCCTGGTTACGGAGGATGGCCGTACCCTCACATTCTACAACCTCGGCTACCCCATCATGTCCCTGAGCAAAGACCTCCTCCTGCTCGACGTGGCAATGCAGTACGACCCCGACCTGATCATTTGGCCCGTCACCCTGGAATCGTTCCCGTCGCAGAAACAATTGGATCACCCCATCCTGCAAAACAACCCGGAACGGATGCGCCACCTCATCGAGACGTATGATTTGCAGTTGGATGCCAACGATCCCCGCTTTATAGACCCTGATTTCCTGGAGAATACGATTGTGGGACAGCGACGGCCGTTAGCCGATCTTCTCCGTTTGCAGCAAGTGGGGTTTGCCTGGAGCGCCACTGGCATTGACCAGGCCATCCCCGCCGAAATCCCCTTACGCAAATCCGATTTTGACGAGGATGTGAGTTGGCAGACATACGACGAACCCGTCACCCTGACAACCGACGATCTGACCTTTGACGTGCTGGGCGCCGGAGTGCAGATGGCCGGCGACGTGCCCATTCTGATCGTCAACGAACCAATCTTCATCAGCGACGGGGCGAACAGTGACTTGCGCTACAACGCCTGGTATCCTCGCTGGGCGTATGACCAGTACCGCGACCTGCTCACCGCCGAGGCCGCCGCCCAAAACTGGCCCCTCCTCGACCTGTGGGACGCCATCCCCCCGGATGAATTTACCGACAGCCCCGTCCACCTGACCCCCACCGGCCCGGAGATGTTGGCGGAATTGTTACGGCCGTATCTGCCATAACGTGTTGCGTATTGCGTATTGCGTAGGGATAATTGGTTGCGCAATACGAAATACGCAATACGCGAGGAATGAATATGGACGAACAAACAGTACGGGAAAAATTACGCGCTTTTATTGTGACAGAACTGATTCGGGACGACGGCTACGCCCTGACTGACGACGAAGGCATCATCAGTAACGGTCTCATGGACTCCTTCTCCCTGGCCGAACTAGGCGTTTACGTTGAAGAGGAATTCGACGTTTACATCCCCGATTCCGATTTGACTGTAGACAAAATGGACACCCTGAACCAGA
>JAJRTP010000611.1 GCA_024278255.1 Chloroflexota bacterium
CGCAGATGCTATTGTGTCGTTTATGCCGGTGGCGGACAGTTTCCGGCTTTGTGAAATGGTCTATGAAAATTTTGGTACAGAGACAATGGTGGTGTACCTGAAAAATCGGGGAGATGCGGCCCGGTTTCAGGAATTAGGTGTGCGGGTGGTGGAACCGCAAACGGCCGCTGTCCAACTATTGGAACAATTTGTGCGCTCCCCGGCCGGTACGCCTATCTTGTTAGGGACGGATTCGGGCCAGGAGATGATGGATATTGAGGTGGCTGATCCGGATATAGATAATGTCACCATCCGCGATTTGAGTTTGCCGTTGGACGTACTCATTCTTAGTATCCACCGGGATGGACAAACACTCGTCCCGCACGGTTACACGGCGCTAAAGCTGGGTGACCACATCACTGTCGTCGGCCCTCAGGATAAATTGGCTGAAGTTAGTCTGAAGCTTGAAGCTTGACAGAGAATTACCTATGCCCTTGCTGCCCGGTGAAATCCTGCATAAACGGTATCGCATAGCCAGCCTGCTGGCGGAAAGTCCCTACGGGGCTACTTACCGGGCGCGGGATATTGTGGCGGGGCAGGATGTCGCCATTAAGGAGTACCGGGATGCTTCGCCGCAGACACAGAAGTTGTTCCGCCAGGAAGCCCGCCGCCTGAGCCAACTGCATCATCCTCAATTGCCCACAGTTTTAGACCATTTCAGTCTGGAAGAGACGGGCCAATATCTGGTCAGCAGTTATGTGGACGGGGTGGATTTGCAAAGTCTGGTGGAGCAGTACGGGGCGCTGCCGTCTGATTTGATCATCGGCTGGCTGCAAGCAGCTTGTAACCCGCTGCAATATCTGCATGATAATGATCAGCTACACCTGAACATCAAACCGGCCAATATCCGCATTGCTCCGACGGGGGATGTGTTTCTGGTGGATACGGGGCTGCCGGGATTGGGTGTCCGGCCGCATGTGGCTGGGTATGGGTCACCGGAACAACAAGAGCAAACGGCCGTATCCCCCGCCAGCGACATTTATAGCCTGGGAGCTACCCTGTACACCCTGCTCACCACCCAAATCCCGCCCAATGCCCTCAGCCGGGAAAGCGGTCTGAGTGACCTGAAACCGGCCCGTGAAGTGAACCCGGATGTGGAGCCGTATCTTTCGTTGGCAGCCAGCCGGGCCATGTCTATCCGGCCGGATACCCGTTATGAGAGCGCGGCTGATTTTGCCCAGGCGTTGAATCGGCCAGTGGGGTATCCAGATACGGCCGTAGATGAGATGCGCCGCACACCCCAGTCCCAGTTCGGTCAGCCGGCCCCGCCGCCCAAATGGACGCCGCAGCGCCGCCGCAAGATGGAAACCCGCACGATTGTTGCTTTAATCGTTATCCTTTTTCTGGTGGTGGGGGCCGGTGTTGTATTGACGATGGTCAATTTGAACAAACCGGAGGTGACGGAAGTAGAAGCGACAGCCACGTTGGAATCGGCCGTTATTGCCGCCCTGACCGCCATTGCCCCCACACCTTCACCCATCCCTGTGCCTACAGAACTGCCTACGCCCACGCCGGAACCCATTCTGACAGAAAGTGGGGCCAGGATGTTGTATGTGCCGGGCGGCTTGTTCCGGATGGGGGATGAAGAAGGGGAGCGGGATGAACGGCCGTCTCACATTGTGAACCTCGATCCTTATTACATTGACGAAACGGAAGTGACCAACGGCCAGTACGCCCAATGTGTAGACGCCGGTATCTGCGCCGCGCCATCGCGTAACAATCCTACCACGCACCCTGCCTATTACGGCGACCCGGCGTATGACGATTATCCGATGGTTTTTATCAACTGGCGGCAGGCAGATACATTTTGCGAATGGCGCGGCGCGCGACTGCCGTCTGAAGCGGAATGGGAGATGGCGGCCGGTTTTGACCCGGAACAGGTAGTGATTTTTCGCTATCCTTGGGGGGATGCTTTTGACGGCACGAAGCTGAATTTTTGCGACAAGAATTGCCCCGGCGGCGATACGGCCTGGGATGACGGGCATAAGGATACGGCCCCGGTGGGCAGTTACCCGGACGGCCGTTCCCCCATTGGCGCGTATGACATGAGTGGTAACGTGATGGAGTGGGTAAGTGACTGGTACGATTCCCGCTACTATGAAAATGCTACGGAAATCAACCCCATGGGGCCGCCGGAAGGGGAGATTAAGTCATTACGCGGTGGTTCCTGGCTTTCTGGGGCTGATGAAGTGCATGTCTCGGCGCGGGGGTCGTTTGATCCGGCTGTGGTACAGGCAAACCTGGGCTTCCGCTGTGCGATGACGGCGCCGTAGTTTGCTTAGACTTCGGTTACGGCCGTATCCCCATCATCCCCCTTGTCCAGTTCAGCAAAGAAATAAGCTGAGATTTTTTGCACCATGTCCGGGGGTAGGTCTACCCACTTGTCATTTTGCCATTGACGGAAGCGGTACTCTACGGCCGTTTCCTGCACATAATATTCCTCACCATCCAGCCGAAATGACCAGGCATTTAATATCTTATCGGGCATCATTTTCTCCTTGCAATTGCCAGGATATGCTCAGTTACGACCAGCGTTGGCGGCGCACTTCAAAGACATTAGGCAGCTTTTCCAATTTTTGCAGCAGCCAGTTTAACTGCTCTATATCTGTAACGGTCGCTTCCAGAAAAATAGTTGTGACTGTGCCGGAAGTTACAGTTTCAGTGCGGGTAACTTCGATGTGCCGCCCTCGTAGGATATTCACGATGTCTTCGATGAGGTGGGGACGGCGGTACGCTTTAATAGCCACGGGGATGGGATATTTTTCTGTTTCTTCGCCCCAGGAAACGTTAATCAGTCGCTCCCTGTCAGGGATAGATTTTATCTGCGGGCAATTTCTGCGATGAATGGTGATGCCGTGGCCGCGAGTGATGTACCCCACAATTTTCTCCGGGGGGATGGGTTGGCAGCAGCCGGCTATTTTGGTGTGTACGCCGCTGACGCCTTGCACAGTGAGACCTTTGGCTCTTTTGGGGCGGCGCTGGATTAATGGAAGTAACTCATCATCCTCATGTAAATTACCTTCCATCAAAGCCAGCGCGCCGCTTATCTGATTGCTTTGAATATCGCCAAAGCCTGCCTTGGCCAAAAAAGTGTCCTCGTCGTCAAATTTGAGCGCCTGGGCGATATCCTTTACCGTGAACGTATCGGCCAGTCCCAACCGTTTTAATTCCCGTTCCACCACTTCCCGGCCTTGCTGGATGTTCTGCGCCCGCTCCTGGTTGCGAAACCACTGCCGGATTTTGCTGCGGGTGCGGGCGCTGCCCGTATAGCCCAGGCTGGCATTCATCCAGTCCCGGCTGGGGCCGCCCCGGTTAGATGTCAGGATGTCTACCCGGTCGCCGGAACGCAGCTTGTAATCCAGGCTGACCATCTTGCCATTGACCCGCGCCCCCCGGCAGCGATGCCCTACTTCCGTATGAATTTGATAGGCAAAATCAATGGGTGTGGCACCCACAGGCAGCTCCACTACGTCCCCTTTGGGTGTGAAGACTATCAGTCGTTCTGCCTGGATTTCTGTTTCCAGAAAGTCAGCGTCGGCCAGTTCGCTGTCGCTGTCCTGCAAAACTGCCAGCACATCGCGCAAACCTTGAATGCGGCGCTGCACGGAGGCAGCAACCTGAGCGCCTTCTTCTTTGTAAGCCCAATGAGCGGCCACCCCTTTTTCTGCTTCCTGGTGCATGCGCAGGGTACGGATTTGCACTTCTAATGTATGACCTGTTTCCGGGTCGGATACGGCCGTGTGCAGCGATTGGTAGCCGTTCGGTTTAGGGGCGCCAATATAATCGTCATACTCTTCCGGGATGGGATTCCACAGGCTCCAGATGGTACTTAACGCCTGAAAGCAGACCAGACGATCTTCCTGTTCCTTTTCCCGTTCACTGAGCTGAGCATAGGCCGCATCATCATTGGGTTCAATGATAATGCGCAAAGCCAGCACATCATAAATGTCTTCAATGCCCACCTGCTTCCGTTCCATTTTGCGGTAAATGGAGTAGATATGTTTAGGTCGCCCCGTCACCGTCACTTTCAGGCCAATTTCCTTGAGTTTGTCCCGTAATTTTTCTTTGGCTTCTTCCAGGTAGATGGTGCGTTCGGCGCGGCGCACATCCAGCTGATTGGCAATTTCTTTGTACTTGTCTGGCTCTAAGTAACGGAAGGCCAGGTCTTCAATTTCCCATTTTAACTGCCAGATACCCAGACGATTGGCTAGAGGCGCGTAAATGTTCATCGCTTCGCGGGCAATTTCCAACTGCTTCTCGCTGGGTAAATTGGCCGCTTTGCGTAAATCTTGCAGGCAGTCGGCCATGCGAATAAGGATGATGCGGATGTCGTCCTCTGTAATAGATAAAATGGCGCGCCGCACGTTTTCCAGAGCTTGTTTTTGGCGGGATTTTTTGGGGCGACGGCCGTTGGCAGCTTTCTTTTTCTCTTTTTCTTTCTCTTTGCTAAGTTGAGTTTCCTCAGCATAGGCATATAGTTTATTGATGCCGATAATGAGGTTGGTGACTTCAATCCCGAATTCTTCCCTGTAAGCGTCAAAATTCTGGCCGTTGTTGTTGTTAACGGTGTCGTGCAGCAGGCAAGCCATAATAGTGGCCGGGTCATTCACGTCCAGTTGCAGCATAATATGGGCCACGGCCAGATCGTGGTCTATGAACAGTTCGCCTGATTCCCGGCAACGGCCGTTATGCACCTGCCGGGCAAATTCATACGCTTTACGGACTTTTACGGCCGTGTCTCCATTGGGCAGCGCATCCAGTATTTCGTCGAGCGTAAGCAGATTAAATTGAGTCATATAAACCACAAAAAGCAGGCATCCCCTCCCAGGCGACACCTGCTTATATCATACATGTTATTTGTAACAATTTAGCTAACGTTACAAAATCTATAATTTAGGATTACTCTGATAAATGAGGAGGATTAACCTTCACCATTATTGTCGTTGGTATCACTCGGAGATTCATCTGAAACGGTCTCCGAAACATCCACCGAGACATCTTCTGTTACTTCTTCTGTCTGACCTTTGTTCAATACGATACGCTCTTGCAAATGACTGGCTTGTTGGCGTGTGTGGTCAATGGCATCACTGGCGCGGGCTTTGTACTCTTCCGTATATTGAGTTGCTGTCTCTCTGGCATGATGATATTGGTCTTCACCTGCGCGGACCAACTCATCCCGTTTAGCGGCAATTTGGGCCCGCGTTTCTGCACCGGATTGTGGAGCCAGGATGATAGCTGTGGTTGCTCCCACCAGTCCGCCAATAACAAAACCTGCCAAAAAAGCACCAATGTCGCTGCTCGAATTATCACTCATATTTCACCTCGTGCTGACTATCTCGTATGGCGTAGATGTGCATCATGCTGCGCCATACTAAAATGTTACCGAATATTGTTTCTGGGATTACCAAAAAGGGTTTTTAGGCCACGGCGGACACCAGCCATATGTGATTTGGCTCGTATGGTTGGTTCAACGACATTTTGGCTGACAAACGTCGTGGTGCCGCGCATGGTATTTAATGTTTCGTTGGTTTTTTGCAGGATGGGTTTGATTTCAAATTCCATCATATTGATTAGACGAATAACCATCACCATCATGATCAGGAACGCCACGCCAAAAATACAGGATTCCAACGCCAGGATAATGACCATGACATCCCGAACGGCTTCGATGGTAGGCGCTTGCTGATTGGCCAGGTAAACGATGAGCCAGATAAACAAGACAAATAGTAAGGCTACTACAAAAGCCGCCACTAAAATGTAGCGCCAGGGAATAGAAATTAGCTGCTCTGCCTCATTCCCCGGTATTTCCGGGTAAGCTAAGGGCGCTGCCGGATTGGTTGTTTTTGGTGTGGTGGATTCTTCATTCATGACTTCTGTCCTGATTGACGAGTATATCACTAATGAGCGGGGTCTTCAAAATCGGAGTGGTTGACTATGATTCGTTACTCACGAACCAGTGACTGGCAACCAGGGCTGTCCAGGCGCCCAGGCTGGCGCTGAACAGATGGAGGGTGCCCAGCTTGAATAATTCGAGGTTGATGAAGTCGCCCAGGAAGTGGCCGATGGTGAAGCCGACCCAGGAGGCCAGGATATACAGCAGAATTTGCCGGGCGGGGCCGCCGACGATGAAGTGAAATGCGGCCCCGTAGGCGGTGGCCAACAGAAAGCCTAAAACAAATCCGGAAGCAGCAATGCTCATACTGTCACCTCTGACTGTAGAACGATTTTGTAAATCGTTCTTTGGGGCGATTTGCAAAATCACCTTACGAAGAATTGTCTGTGTCGGCGATGATGCCGCCGCCTAATACTTTGTTATTGTCATAGAACACGGCCGTTTGCCCCGCCGTCACCCCAAAGACAGGATCGTGGAAGGTTACTTGGGTACGGCCGTTACCCAACACCGTCACCATCCCCGCCACCCGCTTCGCCTTGTATCGAATCTTGATCTGCGCCGGAATCGGCTGCGCGGGGGCCTGTCCGCTGATCCAGTTCACATCCCGCACCAGCAGCGATTGTTGGCCTAACTGTTCCCGTGTGCCTACCACCAGCGCATTGCGGGCTACATCTTTGCGCAGGACAAACAGCGGCTGGTTCGAGGCAATCCCCAGCCCCTTGCGCTGCCCGATAGTGTAAAACGCCAGACCTTGATGCTGCCCCAACTCCTGCCCGGACGTATCAAGGATGGGGCCGGGTACGCTGGCCTTCTCGCTGTACTCGCGCAGGAAGCGACGGTAATCCCCATCCCCCAAAAAGCACAAATCCTGGCTTTCATCCTTGCTGGCCACGGGTAGGCCAAACTTTTGCGCCAACTGGCGTACTTCCGGCTTGGTGTAGTCGCCCACCGGGAATTTGACGTGCGCCAGTTGCTTTTGCGTCAGCATGTGCAGGACGTAAGATTGATCTTTGGCCGCGTCTTGGCTCTGGCGCAGCTCGTAGCCGGATGGCGTCTCTACCACGCGGGCGTAATGGCCGGTAGCCAGATAGTGGGCGTCCAAAGCCAGTGCCCGTTCCAGCAGGTAGGTAAAACGAATCTGGCGGTTACATTCAATGCAGGGGTTGGGTGTGCACCCTTTTTCATGTTCCTCGATGAAAAATTGGACAATCGTAGCCCGGAAATAATCCTGCACATCCACCACGTAGAAAGGGATATCCAGTAGACCGGCTACCCGCCGCGCATCGGCCATCTGGTCTGGTGTGCAGCAGCGGTTGAGCGGGGCGCTGGCCCCGCTGCCCGGTTCGCTCCACAGGCGCATCATCATGCCGATGACTTCGTACCCCTGCTCTACCAG
>JAJRTP010000612.1 GCA_024278255.1 Chloroflexota bacterium
ATTTTTTAACATGGATACGGGCAATGCGCCTGTTATCCAGTTCGATGGAAAGGTTGTGGATTCTAAAATTGCAGGAAATACATTAGCCGGGTCTACAAGTATTGGCATTGGTGTTGTGGGACGGCCGTCTAAAGGGCAGCCGGGCAACATTCTTGTTAAAGGAAATGAAGTATCCGGGCATGGTTCGCCGGGCAAACATTCCGCCGGTATTTACCTGGATGGCGCCGGAACAAACATTGTCGTGGAAGAGAATGTTGTTCATGATGGGCAGCAAGGCATCAAAGTAGATTTAGAACCGGAAGCGGCTGCCCTCCATACCCGCAGAATTATTGTACGGCGCAACATATTGTTTAATAACAGCCAAATCAATCTGAAGATGGGCGCCGGTGAAACGTGTAATCAGCCCGGCTCTCTTACAGAAAGTGCGGCCGTTCACAATACCATTTACTCCGATATAAATAATATTACCAATGTAGCTTTTGATTGCGGTGAGGATTTGCGTTGGAAGAACAATATATTTGTGCATAAAGCGCCCTCTGACGGTTTCCAATACAGACTGCTCAATGAACAGGTTAATATCTCTTCATGGGTTGTGGACTACAATTTGTTTATGAATCAGAGTGGGGAAGTGGATCATTATAAATGGTTTGGCCGGCGATATGATACTTTGCCCACTTTTAAGAATGTGAGTGACCAGGATAGGTACTCCAAAGAGGGCAATCCCCAATTTGAAGATGCCGCTAACACCGATTTTAGTTTGACATCGGCCTCTCCGGCGCGTGATGCAGGGGACCCTCTGACGGTGACGCGGTCGGCGGGTGATGGCACCGTTATTCCGGTGCAGGAAGCCTGGTATTTTAGTGATGGTTTGGGTTGGCAGGCCGGCGATCAGGTAATGGTGGGTGATAATGCTCCGGTGACGGTTGTTGGGGTGGATTATGACGGCCGTCAGATCACTGTCAATCAGCCTGTGTCCTGGGAGATGAACGATCAGGTTACCTATGCGTATGCCGGTACAGCCCCGGATATGGGGGCCATTGAGTTTGCTCCGTTTATAACAATTTCTGCCGTACCACAGGATCAGGCCATCTCTTTGCGCTGGCAAACGAATGAGGTTTTGGCTGACGGCGTTACCTGGCGCATAGAATACACAGGTCCGGCCGGGGATCAGGCTTCCCCCATTCCGGGTATTCACAAAAATGTAACGGAATATCAGCTTACCGCTCTGACTAATTACGTAATTTATGATGTGACGATAAGCGCGATTCAGGACGGGCTGCCGATTTTCGCGCGCACGGTGCGGGTAATGCCTACGGATAAATTTGCGTATTTACCGCTGGTGCAAAAAAGATAGCCGATTGTCCCGGTGTTCTTGTGGTTTTGGGAGATTTACAAACTATGCGATTGCGTAACATAGCTTTTTGGCTTTCTGTAGGTCTTATTTTTATTATTCCCTGGGAAAGCGGCGCCGTTATTGACGGGATTGGCCCTTTGGCCCGCGGTATTGGTTTACTGGTCACCGCTTTCTGGCTGGGTGTTGTGCTGGTCATTGGCCGGTTTCGCCGTCTCCATCCCTTCCACATTTTTGTTTTGTTGTTTTTGCTGTGGAATATTTTGTCTCTTTTCTGGAGCATTGATACGCAGCGCACGTTAGGGAAGTTGGAGACTTACGTTCAGCTAACGGTGATGGCCTTCCTTATTTGGGATTTGTATACCACGCAAAACAGAATCAGAATTGGAATGCAGGCTTACGTGCTGGGGGCGTATATTACCGTTTGGAGTATTATTAGTAATTATCTGGCGGGGACAACGACGGGGCGCAGCGGCCGTTTTTCCGGTTTTGGCTTTAATGAAAATGGCCTGGCTATGATTTTGGTCATTGGGATGGGAATTGCCTGGTATTTGGCTGTTTCTGCCAGCACGGATGGGCAAAAGAAATGGTCATGGGAATACCTGCTGCGTCTGGCGAATTATGCTTTTGTGCCCTTGGCAGTTTTTTCCATTCTCCTGACGGCCAGCCGCACGGCCGTTTTCAGTATGATTCCGATCTTCTGGTTCATGCTGGGGTCAATTACCCAACTCAAGCCGCCATCACGGTTAATACTGGCGGTAGGTATGGTTGTCGCTCTGCTTTTCTTGCAGCCATTGGTGCCTCAAACGTCTATTGATCGTCTCAGTACGACCAGCAGTGAACTGACAGAGGGGGATTTGAACGGCCGTAGACAGCTTTGGGAAATAGGTAAAGAAGTATTTCTGGAACATCCCATTGTGGGCGCGGGCAGTGGTGTTTTTAAGACGATTACGAATGGACGAGTGGCGCACAACACTTATCTCTCTGTCCTGACGGAAACAGGCATCATCGGGTTCCTCCTGTTTGCGGCTATGATTTTTACGGCCGTCTATCAAGTCAGATACCAAAATAAATTACTGGCCGTTCTCTGGCTGACAGTATTTCTTTCCTGGGCTATTGGCGTATCTTCTATGACCTGGGAATTGCGAAAACCTACCTGGTTGATCCTGGCCTTTGTTGTGGCCAGTGGTCATACACTTCTTCACCACAGCGCTAGAACTAAACCTGATATACCTGCATCAGCGCCAGATTATTCTCATCCCGCCTCGGCTACTTCCAAAAATAGTATTGCCCTATGAAACCCGTTAGAGTTTTAATTTTAATTGATCGCCTGGGTCGAGGCGGTATAGCTCAGGTAGCCCTGAACACCGCCCTGACCTTAGACCGCACCCGTTTTGAGCCCATTATTGTCACGACTCGTGATAAACCCCGGTATGGCCAGGATGAGATGTTGCAGGAGGCGGGCGTTACCTTGATAGAACTGAACCGGCAGTCCCGGCGGCAGGTTTTATCCTGGAAACCGCTGTGGCAGATTTTGCCTACGGTGACTATCCTGCATTCTCACGCCAGCGGGTCCAATTTTTGGGGGCGATTGTGGGGCCGCATGTTTGGCGTTCCCATTATTATTACCCAGGAACATACTATTTCCGATGAGAAAAGCCCGGTGGCTCATTATCTGGACCGGGTTTTAAGCCCTTTGTCCAGCAAGATCGTGACGGTTTCTCAATTTGACAGAGAGCGATATATTGAACATGAAAATTTGCCTCCAGATAAAGTAAATTCTATTTATGTGGGGATAGATGTAACAAAATTTGATCAGCCTATTACCAAATCAGAAGCTCGCAGCCAGATAGGTTTGCCTGAGGATAAATGTATTATTGGAGTGATTGGCCGGTTGGCCCCGCAAAAAAACCATACCGGATTTTTTAAGGCATTGCTGCTGCTGCCGGAAACGCTCCGGAAGCAAATTTATACTGTTTTGGTGGGCAGCGGCGATTTGGAAGGTGAATTGCGGCAGCAAGTTGAGGCGTTGGGGTTACAGGATCAGGTTCTCTTTTTAGGGGAACGGAATGATGTGCCGGTAATTGTACGCGCTTTGGATTTGTTTGTGCTGCCATCCCATTGGGAATGTTTGCCCAGTGTGTTACTAGAGGCGATGGCCTCGCGCTGCCCGGTGGTGGCTACGGCCGTAGGCGGCGTACCGGAAATTATAGGCAATACAGGTTGGCCTCTGATAAAACCGGGCGACCCGGCAGCCCTGGCCCAGGCCATTACGGAGGTGCTGCAAATGTCACCGGCCAAACGAGACCGCATGACTGAGATCAGCCGGCAGCGAATCATTAACCAGTTTGGTAAAGAACGCTCAACTGCCGAGATTGAGGCGCTTTACGAATCGCTATTAGTCAGACTGCCGCAGCAGAAATTGGATACGGCCGTATAAACCCCCGATTTTCGAGGTTCCCTCCTACATGTCAGCCAAAACAAAATTACTCCTGATAGGGCCGTTGCCGCCGCCCATTGGCGGCGTCCGGGTGCTGTTTCAGCAACTGGTAGACGACATTTCCACCCGCGACGACATCAACGTACAAATAATAAATTTACCAGCCCAGCAAGGCGTTTCCGTGACCGGTTTACGGGAACTGATGCACATATTAGGCATGACAATCTGGTCAATACCGAAAGTTGACGTCGTTTCTTTACAGCCTACAGCGCGTACTACATTTACTTTGGGACCAATTGTTTGGTTTCTTTGCCGGCTCTTTGGCAAAAAATGTATGTTCCGCAAATTTGGCGGGGTATTCGAGAAAGATTATGAGCGAATGCCCGGCATTGTCAGGTGGCTGACCCGAAAAACAACCTTAAACATGGATTTGCTGCTGTTTGAAACCCGGGTTTTGGTCAATTATTTTGGCCGGCTGACTACAAAACCTGTAGTTTGGTACCCTAACAGCCGGCCATTAGCGATGAAAGGAAATGGACATGGGGAGGATACGGCCGTGCCTGCCAATCCACCCAAATTCATTTTCCTCGGCCACGTAAAACGAACCAAAGGAATACAAGAGATTATTGACGCTGCGGCCCAGATTGACGAACCCATCAGCATAGACATTTACGGCCCTATCCACGACCTGGATTTAGAAGACATAGCCTCCTTTGCTGATTGTTACAAAGGCGTTATCCCGTCCCAACAGGTTGCCGCTACAATGCAGGCGTATGACGTGCTTTTACTGCCTACCTACCATACAGGTGAAGGGTATCCCGGCGTCATCCTGGAAGCGTATTGCAATGGGTTGCCGGTTATCACCACTGAGTGGAACGCTATTCCTGAGATTGTAGATGACGGGTCCGGTATCCTGATTCAGCCAAAAGATACCGATGCCTTACGGCAGGCTATGCTGAAACTAATTCACAATCCGGCAGAGGTTGCCCGATTAAAGGCCGGCGCCGTCAAAAAAGCCGGTGAATTTTCTTCCGAATATTGGTCGAATAAATTTGTGGAGTATGTTCTCGATTTAGCGCAGCAAAATTAGATAAACAGCAGTACCCGGTTATGTAGTTGAATACTACATAACAGGAGGGTATCAACATGTCTGCATTGAAGTCGCTGTATCTTAAATTGCCTGTTCCGTTACAGCAGGCTGCCTGTAGCATGGAAGGCTGGCGCATTCGGCATAATCGTTATACTCGATCATTTCAAATTGCTTTGCAAAAAGCCGAAGGGCGCACATTTTGGCCCAAAGAACGCATTATTGCCTACCGGGATGAGCGCTTGCGCCAGTTTGTCAGGCACAGCGCTAAAACAGTACCATATTATAAACGCCTCTTTAGGGAAATCGGTATCACATCGGACGATATTCGCACATTGGCAGATTTGCCGGTTCTGCCAATATTGACCAAACAAGACGTCAAAGATCATTATGCTGAACTGCTTTCCGAGGCTGTGCCCAAAAACCAGTGGGTGAGCTTCCATACCAGCGGCACAACGGGCAGTGGCCTGCGTTTTGCCACGACGCGCAGTTCTTTGGACGAGCAGTGGGCCAGTGTGTGGCGTTTTCGCCGCGGGCATGGCATTCAGCTTGATACGTGGTGCGGTTATTTTGTTGGCCGTTTCGTCGTACCGTTTCGGCAAAAGAAACCGCCGTTTTGGCGCATTAATTACCCCGGCAGGCAAATTATATTCAGCGGCGCGCACATGAATTCTGACAATCTGGACGCCTACATCACAGAATTGAATAAGCGGCATCCACCTTATTTGCAAGGGTATCCTTCCATGCTGACTTTGCTGGCCACGTATATTGTGGAAACACAAAATTACCTGGAGTATCCGGTGAAATGGGTGGTAACAAATTCGGAGAACTTGCTGCCGCATCAGGCTAATCTTATGGAACAGGCTTTTGGTGTGCGGCCCATTCAACGTTATGCGATGAGTGAGGCAGCTGCCTCTGCTTCAGAATGCGAATATGGCCGGCTGCATATGGATGAGGATATGGCCGCGACGGAGATGGTGCCTAATCCGGATGGGTTTGGTTACAAGGTTATCGGTTCTGCCTTTACCAATCTGGCGCTGCCCCTGCTGCGTTATGATGTGGGTGACGTGGTGACGGTCTCTGATGAGACCTGCCCGTGTGGCCGGCCGGGGCGCATTCTTGCTTCTGTTGACGGCCGTAAAGATGATTACATCGTTCTGCCCAACGGTGTGCGTTTAGGTGGCTGGATAGACATTATTTTCAAAGATATGGTACACATCCGGGAAGCCCAGGTTTACCAACAAAAAATCAGTGAAATCATCCTCCGCGTAGTGCCTGCTGCCGCCTACACCCAACAAGATGAGACGACACTCCTCCACCTGGCGCAAAAACGGGTGGGCGATGATGTGGATGTCAGAATTGAATACTTTGATCGCCTGGAACGCGCTCCAAATGGCAAGCTAAGATGCGTTGTCTCAGAGATTAAAGAAGGTCAGTTGGAGTCTGTCGTTTAACGTGGTAAAGCTCAAACAATTGGTTACTCTGCCTGGTATGCAGGTTCATTATGCTGATGCGGACTGCTGCGTTGCCTCCTCCGGTCTGTCCCTTTGTTTAAGTGATGACGCCGGTCACAATTGGCAGGAGATAGCCCGCATACCGGCGTCTCTGATCAAGCAGGCCGGGCAGAGCAGCGATTTGTTTAACCGGCTGGTACGCGGCGGCATTCACACCGTTTTACCCGCGGGGAATCATCGCTGGCTCGTTGTGGCCGAGCGGCAGATTTTTCTGATTGCGGCAGATGGGTCGGTTCGCTCTCTTTTTGCCATCCCGCGGGGGCGACGGCCGTTACGCCGCGGCCTTTCCGTAGTGGCTGAGCATCTCTACCTGGGCGAATACTGGAGCAACCCGAAACGGGATGCCGCCCATATCTACAAAATCCACATTCCTACCGGCGAGCAATCCACCTTTTACACCTTCCCCGCGGGAACCATCCGCCATGTCCATACGGTGGACAAAGACCCGTACAGCCAGAACTTATGGGTTTCCACGGGCGATGAAGATGCCGAATGCCGCTTGCTTTTACTGGACACCCACACGGAACAGGCGGAGGCCGTGGGGCAGGGCAGCCAGAAATGGCGCGTTGTCAGCTTTGCCTTTCGCCCCCAGGCCGTTTATTGGGGGACAGACAACCACAAGGGCCAAAACGACATCTGGCGTTATGATCGAGCTACCGGACAGACGCACCAAATCGGGCAGGTAACCGGTCCGGTTTATTACAACACAGTCCTGGATGAGGCCATCATCATGGGGACGACGATGGAAAAAGGGGAGGGGCAGCAGGATGGTTACGGCCGTCTCTATGCTATAGACGCTCAGGATAACATCCGAGAAATCTGGAAAGCGAAGAAAGACCGCTGGAGCGCCCACTGGTTCGGCTACGGCGTCTTTGAGTTTGCCGCAGGGCGCGTAGGCGGCAATCAATTTTGGCTGACGGCCAAAGGGTTTACCGGTGGGTTACGCAGCATTTTATTCGTTTGAAAACCACTGCCTCTGGCAGTGGTACAAGAAAAAGGTTCTACCGTTGTAGTCGGTATAATCATGTGTACCCCTCTAGAAGGTGCGGCCAACCAAGGAGAGGTACACATGAGTAAACGATTTAGAAA
>JAJRTP010000048.1 GCA_024278255.1 Chloroflexota bacterium
ATCTCCTTGCGCCGGTTGGGCGTTTTGGTCGTAAATTCATCCGCCTGCCCCTGCAAAAGGAAGCTGGCGTTGATGAAGGTGTCATAATTCATGCGCAGGACGTTTTCGATGGCCGCCTGGGTTTCCCGCACTTTACTTTCGCTCAAGGTCTTCCATCTGTTTGGCTCGGTCTCCACCTGAAATTCCAGGCGCGTGCCTTTGCGGGCCTTCTTGCGGCGCGTCACCCGGTAAGTGACCCCTTCCAAAGCGAATGTCAAACGCACTTCGGCTGCCTCGCCATCAAAAGCAGCCAGCCGGTTCACCACATCATCGTCGCTGCGGCTGCGGCTCTTACCGAACAAGGTCCAGGTAATGCCGTCCAGAATGCTGGATTTCCCCGCTCCGTTGGCCCCGGATATACAGGCTAAATGAATACCGTCGAAGTCGAGTACGGCCGTTTCCCGGTAGGATAAAAAGTTGGTAAGTTCAAGTTTGGTTGGAATCATAGGTAGGGTGGCAAAGGCTACACATCAATTTCGCTCAGTACAAGAACCCTTAAATCTGTCACACGTTTCAATTGGAGATCATTTGTCACAAAAACATCACACGAAGCGGCAATTGCTACAGCAATTTGCAAAGCATCGGCTAAGGCAAGATTGTACTGCGCCCGAAATCGAGCAGCTTTATCGGCAACAACCTCATCAACAGGCATAAACAGTGTATTTACGCCATGAACAATCCGGTTAGTAAACGCTTTTGCCAGAATAGTATCTGAGGCACGATAAGGAAATATCAAACATTCAGCAAGTGTTATCGGTGAAGTAACGGCCGTAACTTGACCATTCTCAATACGATCAAAAATCAATTCAGATGAAGCAAAAAATTGGGGGTTATGCTCGACGTAATAAATTATAGGCGCCGTGTCTAAAAACAAACGGGTAACATTTTGTAAGGCATCATCCAGGTTCATTTTCTTGGCCCCGCCCTGCACCCTCTCGTACAACATCACTCATCCGGCGCGACCGGGAGACCCAGACTTGAGCATCTTCTCCCATCAGAGGGTAAGGGGTAATTCCTTTAATATCATGCCAATAATACTGTTTTGTCTCTGGCCTGGGATGGTGTACTTTTTCGGCCAGATAAGACATAAGACGAAGTTGCTCCGCTGCTGTCAATTGGTCTGTTTGTTGGCGCAATTCTTCATATAACGTCATATTATCACCTCTGTCATGGAACCAAATCAGTGTTTCAATCAAATCCTGTATCTGACAACAAACAATTACCACCTGTACGTATGATACAGTTCCATTTTACTTCATCACACACCGATTTGCATTTTCATCTCAATACCGAATTGTGCAGCGTTCAGCCTATGCTATAATGCCAGGTAAGAATATGCTTCGGAAAAACAACGATCAGGGGCACATTATGGAACTCAAGGAAACAACGATCATTGAGTACAGCGCCAAACGATTATTTCCCAATTTAAGCCGGGATGAGATATTGGCCCGTCTTTTGTTGGAACGGGCGCAAAAAAATCTCATCAAATACCAATCAATGTCTCGCCAATTCGAAAACAAGTACGGGCAGGATTTTGACACGTTTCGTCAAGAAATTCTTCAGTCCGGGCCTTCATTTGCAGTGGAACAGGATTATTTTGACTGGGAACTGGCTATAACTGGCATTGCCGATATGGAAGAAGAAATTGAACGTCTGGAAAGTTTGAATAATTTGCCGTGAACAGCGCTGATTTAGCTACAAGTCTGCATCAACAAACCAGTCAACGGGCCTATATTCGCCAGTTAGCTATCCTCGAACAAAGCGCCAATTTGATTAAGGCCCGCCTCTACATATCGTCCGATTTGTTTGTGCAAATATACCGTAATGATCATTTTGACTCCACGAATCTGGTTTTAATTCACAACCAACAGCGTATTTACGGCCGCGATCACCTCGGCGGCGTTTGGCATCGTCATACAACAAACGCTCCACATGAGCATGATACAAGTAACAAAGGTCGCCAAGCGACAACTTTGGCTGAATTTTTGGACGAAGTTGAATTAATATTGGCCCGGATGAATTTGCCTTGATCCGCAAATCAATTTACGCTACATCAGCCAATATCTCTTGGGCCAGCGACTGCATCGCCTCGATTTCCTCCGGTTCCAGCCGCTGATCGCGCCAGTAGATTTCCAGGAGTTCTTCGGGAGATAGCGATTCGGCATGAACCAGATCACCCAGGCGAGAGCGGGTTTCCGTCAGGTGGTGTTTCTGGATTTTCAGGTCAAAGGCAGCCTGGAAATAATCGCGGATGGCTTTTTCGTCCAGCAGCGGTTCCAAATCGCGGGGATAGGTGAGGCGGACGCGGCAGATGGCGTCGGTTACGGCCGTAGCATCAGGCAACTGGCTGAGAATATCCTCCATGAACGTTTCGGGAGACGGCCGTATCGGCTCCGGGTCAATAAAACGGCGCGTTTGCAATTCCCGAAATTCCCACTCAGTCTGCCCCTGCCCCACTTCAGCCATGACAAACCCCTTCTTCTCACGAGCCTCGCCAAAATCAATCCGCTCGATAGAACCAGGGTAAACAATCGGCGGATGGATGCCCTCACCCGACAAAAGCTGGTGTTTGTGGATATGTCCCAGGGCCACGTAATCCAGTTTTTTATCATTCACCATACCGCCGCTAAGAACAATCTCATGCCCCAACATGACGGCGCGTTCACTGCCATACTTAGCTCCCTGTACGCTGGCGTGGGCGGTGAGAATGAGAGGGACATCGGGATCAGCCTTCTCTACCAGTTTACTGACTCGCAGTTGCAACTGTTCTTCCATGAAAGCATACACTTCATCCGTAGACATCCCGGCCGTCTCCTCACGGGTGACAAAACGGCTGCGGGAAATCCAGGGTACAGTGATAACTTGTACCGGGACGCCCAACTCATCCGGTGTCCATAACTTCAGCCGATCAGCCACATGAATGTAAGGTACAGCCAAAGTATTAAACTCTTGCAAGGTATGGGCGCGGCCGGCCGCCGGAGAAACATCGTGGTTGCCAATCAGCAGCAAGGTGGGAATCTCGGCCTGGGAGAGGCGCATGATCCGCTTGCCCCATTCCCGCTGGAAGGTGGGCTGGGGGTTGCGGTCTTTGTAGGCGTCTCCGGCAAAGATAACCATGTCTGCTTTTTCGGCTACGGCCGTATCCACAATCTGATCCAGCGCACCCAAAAAATCCATCACCCGCACCGGCAGGGCTGACTTCGGATCATGACGGCCGTAATTAGCAATATCTATATGAGCGTCGGCAAAGTGGAGGAGTTTTATCATGGGAGATTGGAGAGATTGGAGATTGGAGATTATGTCAATTCTCCAATCTCCAATCTCAATTATTGATCACAATCTGATAATGCGAACCGTCGGAAGAGCCGTAAATGCGCTCAACCATTAAATAGTATTGGCCCGCGCCAACGGCCGTTTGAATCAGCTTGTCCAGGTTGCCCGGCTGGAGCGATTCGGCCAGCAGCGCC
>JAJRTP010000613.1 GCA_024278255.1 Chloroflexota bacterium
AACAAAACCAATCCGGGTAATGATAGTAGACGACCATGCCGTTGTACGCAGCGGGCTGGCGGCCTTTTTATTGGCTTTTGATGATTTGGCGCTGGTGGCTGAGGCGGGCAGCGGCGAAGAAGCGATTCGCTTATCGGCACAGCAGGCACCGGACGTGGTGTTGATGGATTTGGTCATGCCGGGGATGGATGGGGCAGAAGCCACCCGCGCCATTCGCCAGCAGTGCCCCCACTGCCAGATCATCGCCCTGACCAGCTTTCGTGAGGAGGATTTGGTGCAGCACGCCCTGGCGGCCGGAGCCATCAGCTACCTGCTCAAAAACGTCTCCGCTGATGAATTGGCTAACGCCATCCGCGCCGCCCATGCGGGACGGCCGACACTCTCCCCCGAAGCCACGGCCGTACTCATCCACGCCGCCACCCAGCCCCCGGAACCCACCTACGACCTGACGCCGCGCGAAAAAGAGGTGCTGGCCCTGATGGTGCAAGGCTTGAACAACCCGGAGATTGCCGAGCAGTTGGTCATCAGCCGTTCCACGGTTAAGTTTCACGTCAGCAGTATTTTGTCCAAGTTGGGGGTCAACGGCCGTACCGAAGCCGTCGCCCTGGCTTTGCAGCAAAACCTGATTGAGTAGAAATGGGGAACCGGAAGACACTGGAAAACGGGGCACATCTCAGGCCGGTCAAGCGATTTGTACGCTTGCTGCTGGCGGCCGTATTGCTGCTCATTGTGGGGCTGCCCCTGTACGCCGTCCCGGCCACTTTATCCTTGCCACGCGGGCGACGGCCGGGTCTGGAAAAGTTGACCATTACCCAGGCCGCCTGGCGATTGCGGAAAACGGGAAAGACGGGCTGGCCCTTGGTGGAGGCGGCACGGGTACTTGTGGCGGCGAGAATGCAGTATTGCCGGCGTAACAGCTTTGATACGGCTGCAAAGGCTTTTGAACGAGGCTACGGCTACTGCCAACAGCAGGCTTACGCCCTGACCGCTTTGCTAACGCAGTTAGGCTTTGAAGCCCAGGTGGTACACGCCTTCAGGAACAAGTTTCCCGATGGCAGTGTGTCCGGGCACGCCTGGGTCAGTGTCACGGTGAATGGCGAAACCCGATACGTTGATTCACTTTACTATAATGCCCAAGCCGGCCGGCTGGCATTTACCCCGCTCACCAAAGTGCGGGCGTACACGCCGATTTTCCGGTTATTGGCGGGGTGGGGGAGTACGGCCGTTAACGCCCACCGGTATTATGTGACCGGGAAGGATGAATAGTCACCAGCACATTGGTTGCCATGGGTACCTCCGTCTACTTGCTCTTAGCCTTCCTGTTGCTGTCTGCTGCTTTCATTATCTTTCGCCTCTTCGTGCGCCGCGATTACTGGCAGCATGGGCAACTGACGCTGTTCTCTTCCTTGTTGGAATTACTGATTTTCTGCTTGTGGGGTGTCTTCACCTGGCTTGACCTGCCACCAGACTGGCCTCCGGCAGACACCAGCCCGATCCTGCGCGTCCTGGGGTGGGGTTTGATCATTGCCGGACTGGCCGTTTTGCTGATCATGATAGCCGGATTTGGCTTACGCCGCGCATTAGGACTGGAAGTGAATGGTCTGAAACAGTCCGGCCCCTATCGTCTGTCCCGAAATCCACAAATAGTGGCCTGTACCCTGGCCGTAGTCGGATACGCCATTCTTTGGCGGTCCTGGCATACGTTGGGGTGGGTACTCTTGTATACAGCTATCGCCCATATGATGGTGTTGACGGAAGAAGAACATTTGCGCAACGTATACGGTGAGACTTATATACGGTACTGCGCCCGTGTCCCACGCTATATCTGGAAATGAGCCATTGTTGGAAATTTGAGATCGTCGTGCAGTTACTGCAGTGATCCTTTTTCCTACCTCGCTTTCTCCCCCGTACTCAAACAATCCATTCGACCAACATGCCAATCATATTGATTTAGTGCTAATATCTCCGACCCTGTCCACCTGACCAGGATCAATTCTCCCCAGATGCCTGATGTGTCTGGGGCGTTTTTGTTTTACCCTCATGGCAACAGGGCAAGGAGAGATTAAAAATGCTTCGACTTCTGATTTTCACAGGGGCCATCGTCCTCATTCTGCATGGACTGGTGCATTTGTTGGGTTTTGTGGCTTATTGGCCATTGGCGGAATTGACTGAACTGCCTTACAAGACGACGCTGCTGAACGGCCGTCTCCCCATAGGCGCGTCGGGGATGCGTGTGTACAGTGTTTTGTGGCTGGTGACGGCCGTTGCTTTCGCTGCTGCCGCCATTGGTCTCCTCGCCAAACAATCCTGGTGGCTGCCGCTGTTGGGTACGGCCGTCATCCTTTCATTGGTCATCACCGCGCTGGATTGGAACCAGGCCTGGCGCGGGGCCATCCTCAGCCTGGTTATCTTGATTCCTGTGCTGCTGGCGGTGGGATTGCGGGTTCAACCACGGCCGTTTCCCCCGTACCCGGAATCAACACAGACATTAACGGCCGTTCCTCTGCCATCTGATTTACCGGCGCCTGTAGCCCGTTACTACAAAACGATAATGGGAGAGGATGTGGCTGTGGTGGAAACGGCCGTTATCAGCGGACGGGGGCGGCTGCGCATCAAAGGCATCACCTTCCCCGCTCGCTTCCGCTTCACCCACATCGCCGGACAAGGCTACCGCCACACCATCGAGGCCACCCTCTTCGGCTATCCGGTGATGAAAGTCAACGAATGGTATCTGGACGGCCAGGCCCGCCTGGAACTGCCCGTCGGCGTCATCGAAAACGAACCCAAGATAGATGCGGCGGCCAATCTGAGCCTGTGGGGGGAGGCTGTCTGGCTGCCTTCTATCTTCATCACCGATCCCCGCGTGGGCTGGGAAGCCGTTAACGAGAATACCGCCCACCTGATTGTGCCTTCCGACGATGGCGAAGAGCCGTTCACCGTCACCTTTGATCCCCAAACCGGGCTGCTGCGCACGCTGACAGCGATGCGCTGGAAAGAAGCCGACAGTGAGACAAAGCTGCTCTGGACGAATGAGGTTTTGGGTTGGCGGATGGTTAACGGGGCGCTGCTCCCCTCACCCGCCGCCACAACCTGGTCAGACGAGGGAACGCCCTGGGCGATATGGACAATTGAAGAAATAGCCTACAACGTGGACGTGGACGACTACATCCGCACCGCAGGGCAGTAGCCGCGGTTTCTTACCGTGA
>JAJRTP010000614.1 GCA_024278255.1 Chloroflexota bacterium
CGTTCTGGCTAAACGATACAGCAGCCGCTTACTAAAAGGGGAGTTGACGGCACTGTACCTGATCTTTTATGCTGTAGGCCGTATCTTGCTGGAAACAGTGCGTCTGGACAGCCGAACCGTTTCCATTGCCGGTCTGGACTTGAACATGGCGGTAGCCACGCTCGTTTCCATCATCATTGCCGTCATTGCCGCCATTTGGGTGATTGTGCGGCGGAAAAAACAGTCGGCCTCCGGGGGCCAAGTCTCTGTAGCCAGCAAGTAGAATTTAAAAACGCATCATCTATCATTCTGTCTAAATGACCTTGTCATAAATGCCGCTTGTGCGGTGTTTTGTCTATGGAGGGATTGTGGAGACCCATTATGATCGAAGCTGACAATCTCGGAAAAACGTTTGAAGATTTTACGGCCGTACACGACCTGTCTCTCAACGTGCCGGACGGCCAACTGCTGGCTTTGCTTGGCCCTAACGGCGCGGGTAAGACAACCACAGTACGCATGTTGGGCGCTATTCTCAAACCCACGCAGGGCCGGGCGCGGGTCAATGGCTATGATGTGGTGACGCAAGCCAATCAGGTGCGCCGCTCGATTGGCATGTTGACAGAGCAGCCCGGTCTTTATTTACGTATGTCGGGGATGGAGTATTTGTTGTTTTACGGCCGTCTTTATGGTCTGCCTGACGATCTCATTCGCCGCCGGGGTGGGGAATTGTTTGCCCGTTTTAGTATGGCTGGGGAGGCAACCCGCCGCCTGGGCCAATACTCCAAAGGGATGCGCCAAAAAGTAGGCCTGATTCGCTCCATGCTGCACGACCCGACCGTGCTGCTGCTGGATGAACCCACCTCGGCCATGGACCCGGAAAGTGCCAAACTGGTGCGTGACGCCATCCGTGAACTGCGCGACGACCGGCGCACCATCGTCCTTTGCACCCATAATCTGGCCGAAGCCGAGTCCCTGGCTGACAGCATTGCCATCATCAAAAAAGGCACAATAGTC
The DNA here is from genome assembly GCA_024278255.1 of Chloroflexota bacterium. Classification (GTDB taxonomy): domain Bacteria; phylum Chloroflexota; class Anaerolineae; order Promineifilales; family Promineifilaceae; genus JAJRTP01. The sequence goes on from JAJRTP010000614.1 coordinate 994, forward strand.
GTCCAGGACAGTACGGCCGTTCTGAAAAAGCAGCTTTTAGGCCAGCCTCAACTGGAAGTACGGGTCGATCAGGTATTGAACGGTGAGGTTAAAGAAATTGAGGGATTGGTAACGGTGGAATGGGTGCGTGAAGATACCATTCGTTACCGCACAGCCAACCCTGACGCGACGAACCCGGCTCTGGTGCGCTGTCTGGATAGCCTGGGATTGGGCGTCATATCTTTGCACGAAGTCCCCCAGAGTTTGGAAGACGTTTATTTGCAAGTTATAGCAGAGTGAGATAAATAAAATGGCCGCAATTTATTCCCCACACGTTACAAGACGAGAAAATGTTCGTATGTCAGTGGTTGTAGCCCGGCGCGAGGTGCGCGACTCTTTCCGGGATTGGCGCATCATCATCCCCATCTTTTTGCTGACGTTGATCTTCCCGGCGTTAATGAATTTTACGGCCAGCCGCCTGCTCAACTTTGTTTCGGAGTATGGCGCCGAGATTATTGCTACCCAACTCGTTCCCTTTTTACTGCTGATTGTTGGCTTTTTCCCTATGTCCTTTTCCCTTATCATCGCGCTGGAAACATTTGTGGGTGAAAAGGAGCGCAAAAGTATGGAGCCACTGTTGGCCACGCCTATCACCAACACCCAGTTATATTCGGGAAAAATGGCGGCTTCGCTTATACCACCGCTTACGGCCGCGTATTTTGGTATGTTTGTTTATCTGGCGGGATTATGGTTCTCGATTGGCTGGAAACCCAATCTGGAGCTGCTGGCTCAGGTGATGCTGCTGACGCTGGTACAGGGGGTCATTATGGTGGCGGCGGCCGTCGTCGTTTCCAGCCAGGCGACGAGTGTGCGGGCGGCCAATTTGCTGGCTAGTTTCATCATTGTGCCCATGGCTTTGCTGCTGCAATTTGAAGCGGTGGTGCTGTTTTGGGGCAACAGCGCCGGGATGTGGTGGCTGATTTTGGCGTTGGCGATGACGGCCGTAATCCTCATACGTATGGGCATGTTCATCTTCAATCGGGAAGAGCTGCTGGGCCGGGACATTGACCAGATTCGCCTGGGTTGGATGTGGCAGCAGCTAATGCAGGCGTTCACCGGTCGGGACGAATATGGCAGCTACCCCAATCCGCTCGTCTGGTTACGGCAGACGGCAGCCATCTTACCCAAATTGGGCAAACCAACGGCCACACTGCTGGTAGCACTGGCTGGCGGTATTCTGTTCGGCGTTTATCTCGGTTTTCAATATAGATTGCCGCCGGAATGGCAGGCGCAGTTGACTGGTCAGGATATGGTGCAAAATCTATCCGCTATCCAGGTATTTGTGGGGGCGCTGCCTTTCTTTATCTTTTTTCAGAATGTGCGGGTCATTTTGCTGCAAGCGATTTTAGGTATAATCACCTTGGGCGTTTTTTGCATCATCATTTTTCTGCTGCCGTGGATATTGATCAGTTATGCAGCCACGCAATTTTATCTGGCTGGGCAGGCCCCCTTTACCTTTTTGCTGGCGACTATTTTGCCTCATGCCATTGTGGAACTCCCGGCGTTTCTCCTCATCTCTGCGGCCGCCCTGCGCTGGAATATGGTGATCATTGCTCGCCCGGCGGACAAGGCGCTGAGTGAGGTTTTCCTGATTCGTATGGCGGAATACGGCCGTATCCTCATCACCTTTGGCATCCCTCTGCTCATCATCGCGGCTGCTATCGAATCTTACGTCACGCCTCAGGTTTTGTTGTGGGTATACGGGGGATGAGTTGTAACCTCAGTTTCTTACCGCTCCGGCTATCGAAGAAGTTCAACTTCTCAGAGAAGTTGAACTTCTAAATGTAGGTTGAACGTAGTTTTAACGCCCCTCGCCCTGTCTCCCTCCCTCTGGTAAACTTCCCCATATGTTTGAAAAGAAAAGCACCCCTATTCTTGTCGGTCTTTTGGCCTTTGTTTTGGTTGCCGGCGCGGTGGCTGTGGGTTGGCGGTTGTATAACGGCGACAACAGTTTGCTACGTAATGTCCAGGTGCAAAAAGAGCAAATCACCCCTAATGCAGATGGTGCGGATGATGCGACACTGATCGAGTACGAATTGTCCCGCAACGCTGACGTCTCCATCTATTTTGAGGACGAAGCGGGCAATCGCACCTACTTCCGACAGGACAAGCCGCGCGGTGCGGGCGAGTATCGCGTCCTGTTTAGCGGTGTGGTGGATGGTTACACCCTGCCAGATGATCAGGTAGAAGGGGAGATATTGGCACGTCTGCTGCAAAACGGCCGTTACACATGGACAGTCTCCGCCACCGACGAAAAAGGCACAACCGAGACTGCGCAGGGCCAAATCACTATCGCCGATGCCGACACCGACCTGCCCGACATCCGCACTTTCAGCATCTCCCCGCCCACTTTTACGCCTAATCGGGACGGCATTGACGACCGGGTGAAAATCCAGTTCTTCCTGGCCAAAGATGCGGATGCTCGTGTTTTTTTGCAAATGCCGGATGGTGAGGAAGTCCCCATCAGCGAATTTGAGCAGGACATACCAGCGGGCGAGGCCGGTTGGCATTATTATGATTACGAGGGCGGGGTGGACAATGGGGCCACGCCGCCGCCGGACGGTACCTATCCGCTCGTCGTGCTGGCCCAGGATTTGGAAGGGCAGAAGGTGCGGATGGAAGATCAGATGACCATTCAGTATGGTGGTGTGCCGCGGGCTGATATTTTTCCGCCGCCATCTGGGGAGACGGTTTCGTTTTCGGCTACGGCCGTGCCCCTCTGCGACAGCATCACCTTCACCCTCACCGTGCGCAACTACGGCGCCACCCCCATCCGCACCAGCGGGCCACCGCCTGGCACGGAATACGATTCCGACTGGAATTACAACACGTTGGGTTGGTTCACCGAATCCGGCGCTTTTCGCGTAGGCATCGGATATGAAAACGAATTGACTAATTACCCGTACCGCTGGGCTGTAGGCAATGTAGAAGATTTGGAGGAGATTGACGGGCAGTATTACCTGATGCCTGGCGAACGGGCCGTCGTCACCGGCACAATCCGTGTGGTGGATACCTTTGGCGAGCGCAACCCGCAGCCGATGTGGGCCGGCCTCATCCACGAAGACGTGGAAGTAGCCCAGTTCAACGCCCGCGTAGACCCCCACCAAATCCTGGTAGATGTCCCCGACGAGGCCAACCGCCCCGAATGTGAACCCCGCGACCCGCCGGCGCGGGTAAAAGAAGATTAGCCGTAAACAGCGCAGGTGGTAAAATACAAAAAGATATTGAGAGGGATTAGAGATTGGAGATTAATCCGTTTCCAATCTCCAATCTCGAGTCTTCCGAAAAAACTAACCGCAGAGGCGCGGAGGGCGCGAAGAATTTAGAGTCTCCCAGAGAAAAATCTCTGCGATCTCCGCGCTCTCTGCGGTAAAATTAACCTTTTTTCGGTAAAGTCAATCTCTAATCTCCAATTTTTGATAACAAGGACACCCGCGCCATGAGCTATCAGACCCAATTACAACAATTCTTTCGTGAGCTTTTCCAATTTGACCTTGCCGATCTGGATTTTGGCCTTTACCGTCTCTTTGCCCTGAGGCGGGAAGAAATCGAAAATTTCATCAACAACCAGCTGGAGGAGGAGGTCAACGCCGCCTTTACCGAAGTAAGCCTTGTCATC
>JAJRTP010000615.1 GCA_024278255.1 Chloroflexota bacterium
AATTACCGTTCTCCAACCGGACGAACTGGCCCAACTGGCCCAAATAGAAACAGAACCTCTCTGGGGCAATATATCCTCCTGATCATCATCCAATAAAACAGGCCACCAGCCCCCAAATTGACAAAAGTCAATGACTCCCTCTCTCCGTTTGTGATATTTTTAACAAAGGGGAACGGATGTAGGTTGCCAGCCTGTATCAGAGGAGCAAAATGAGTGAATCTTATCGTGGGGCGATTGGGCAAATCGGCCTATACGTTTGAGGAGGAAAAACCCATGAGTGTGTTCGATCAAATTGTATTACTGGCAACGGGATTGGCGGCCTTATATCTGATCTGGCTTCTGTTCAAAAATTACCAGGCGGCCCAAGACCCCAAACCCACCCAAAATCTTTATTACATCCTGTCATTAGCCGTGCTGTTTGTGTCCGGCATTCTGCTGATCTTCTTTGGCTTTGAGGTACTGGAATCCCCTTGGGTCGTCATTGTAGCGGCCTTAATTCCCGCTGGTCTTTCCATGGGCCTCATCACTGAATTTTACCCCAAATATGCCAAAGGATATCTGGTATTTGTGATTATCGGCCTGTTGGCCATTGCCGTTACCCGGTTCACCGGGCCGCCTAAAGCCGCCACCATTGTATTAGCCGTCGTCCATTCCGTATGCGGCGCAGTCATCATTGTTACCCCTTTCCTGGCGGTAAAGCGCGGCCTGGCGCCCACCGGCTACATCTTCGTCTCCATCGGCGGCATCCTCATTGGATTGGGTGGCATGGCCCTGGCCTTTTTGAAGATGGGCAAGCAGTTGCTCTTCTTCAGCGCAGATTTTGTTTTCCTGATTCTGGCTCCGCTGCTCCTGTTGATGACGCTGGCTTTCCTCTGGGGATTCGTGGTTAAACTCAGCACACCAGCTCAAACATAATGACTACACGACGAGATTGGTTCAATCTTGGAGATTGGACCAATCTGAATAAGAAAACCCGTATTCAAAGCGCGAGGTCACAACGATCAGACGTTTTATGAGTACGGGTTTTTGCTTGCCGAACAGTCGGTCAATTGACAAAAGTCAGTGACTTGCCCCACCCGTTTGTGATATTTTTAACAAAAGGCAATGGAGTGCAGGCGTCCTACCTGCACCAGACAAACGAGATACTCGCGCTCGATTTTTGCAGGAGAAAAAAGGATGGAAGCGATAAAAATACGATTTAACTTTCTATTTCGTTCCACAAAAGGGCTGGTACTGGTCGCCATTGCTCTGATTTCTCTGGAAACCATCTTTTTTGGCATGTTGTCCGGGCCTATGGCGGAAATGGGCATCCGTGATTTTTGGATTCGCAGCATGGGCATGGTGCTGTTAGCGGCCGAACGTGAAGGGCGCATCATCATGCTCTACCATACCATCGCCATGGCTGTGGTTTCCATTGAAGTCTACTTCATCACCAACATAGTTCCTATGAGCAAAGACCGGCAGGCCATGATTAACGGGTTGGTGACGGTGGGCTACATCACCTCCATGATCTTCGGTATGTGGTTTGCCTACTTCGGCCACAATTACGTGTTTCATGGTTTGTTTATCTTCGGCCAATCCCTGCTCTTTTTTGGCGGGGTACTGCTGGCAATAACGTTGTGGCCCTGGCAGAAAAAATACCACGTCACTAATCCCGAATATGCCCATACCAGAGGCGGCGTTGACCTGGAGCGGGCCGCCTTCTTTACGATGGCGGTGGCTACACTGGGGTCGGTTTTGTACGGGGCGATCCCCGGCTCGATGTTTGGCAACGGCTTTGAGAGCTTTCTGGCGGAAGACGTGGTGCGGCTGCCCCACAAAACACCGCTGGAACTGGCGATTATCGGCCACCTGCACATTATGCTGACGCTGATTGCCATAGCCATCATGCTGATCATCGGCCGTTGGCTGGATTTCAAAGGGAAAGGACACAAGATCGCCATGCCGCTCACGATTCTAGGTACGGTTATCATTACGTTAGGCGTATGGGCTGTAGTGCCGTTTGAACCAATTGCTCACAAAATTATCAATGGCGGCTCGATATTTATTCTCGCCGCCTCGTTCTTCCTGATTGCTTATACCTGGCGGCAGCAGGTGCAGCGGGGCTTAGCGGAAAAGGGCATCACCCAGGCGCATTTTGGGCAAAAGGTGCGGGCGCTGCTGCACGATCCGCTGCCGTTTGGGGCGACGTGGCAGATGTTGTATATGAATTTTGTGGTGACGGCTATCGGCGTCTACATGGCTATCAATCTGGATGAAATTTTCCGAGTATGGACGGCGCGGGAAGAGCGCATCACCCTGACCGGCCACTGGCACATCCTGGCAGGCATCATTGCCACCATCATTTTGCTCTATTATGGTGATTTGGTGGGGCTGAAGGGAAAAGTACGGCAGTGGTTCGGCTGGGTGATCATCATTGCCTCCGACGTGGCCTTTACTGCGGCGACTATCTTCTCCATTAAGCGCCTGTTTGTCAGCGAGACAGCCCAGCAGCCCATCACCAACTGGACGATGCTGCTGACGGATATTGGCCTGTTCCTGGTGCTGCTGGTTCTGGGCATCCTGATGGTCTGGCGGCTGATTGATTTGTTTAAGAAGAACGGCCGTTGGACAAAGGAACTGAAAGAAACAAGCCTCGACAACCCGAAAAAGGAGGTGCTGCAATGAAACGGCTGATTATTTTTCTCATTTTGTTGAGCGTGGCGGCAGCGGGCTGCACTTCCGTTTCGGCTGGCGCGCCGCCAGTACCTGTTTTTGACACCGGTGCAGACCCAGACAGTTGGGCGACCGTTCCGGCGGGAACATTTCTCCAGGGGGAGCATAACCACGAAGCGGAAATCGCTGCTGACTACGAGATGATGGTAACGGCCGTAACCAATGCCCAATTTGCCGCCTATCTAAACGAGGCGCTTACCGAAGGTACACTGACGCTAAGCGAAGCAGGCGTGATGGGCTATTACCCCGGCGACGAATTTCACGGTCACGAACACGAGCGGGAAATTCCGGCGGGGGATTGGCTGCATTTCCCCTTGAATGAGCCGGACAGCCGCCTGACGTTTGACGGGCAGACGTTCAGCGTGATTCCCGGCTACGAAGATCATCCGGCGACGATGGTGACGTGGTTTGGGGCGCAGGGATATTGTGAATGGGGTGACGGCCGTCTCCCCACCGATCTGGAATGGGAAAAAGCAGCCCGCAGCGAAGACGGCCGTCCCTACCCCTGGGGCGACGACATTGAACCGGCCAACGCCAATTTCTACAAAAGCGGCGATCCCTTTGAAGGCAGCCCCAACGAGGTAGGCAACACCACCCCCGTCGGCTTCTACAACGGGCAGATTTACGACGGCTTCCAGACGCTCGATTCGCCCAGCCCCTATGGGCTATACGACATGGCGGGCAACGTCTGGCAGTGGACGGGCGACGTCTACCCGGACACCCATCTGCGCACCCTGCGCGGCGGTGGTAAGATGGATTACGGCTACGATTTGCGCGTATGGAAGTTTAACAGCGCGGAACCGGATTTTTACAGTCCCAGTATTGGGTTCCGCTGTGCGCGGGATTCTTAGGGGTACGGCCGTCTGCTCGTCCGAATTTTGGTTTATTCAAGCGAGATTGCCGATTTATTTTCTGAACCTTCATGTAAATCGGGCAGCGGGCGATTTACAAAATCGCCCTACAAGAGGAGAGAACCATGCTTGGCAAAATATTACGGATTATCGGGATAATTTTGATTGGGTTGGCCTCGGCTTTGATGATTTTAGGCGGTATCGGCACGGTTTGCATTGCCTGGTTCCCGGAAAACTGGGAAAGTCTGGCGATGATGGCTCCATATAAGCTCATTTTTCAAACGGCCGTCATCTTCACCATTTTGGCCGGAATTCTCGGCTTCTGGGCTACCATCAAGCTCATTCGCCGCAAACATAATGGCTGGAATCTGGCTGTCATTGCCCTGCTGCTCAGTCTGGCTACGGCCGGAACCAAAATGTACTTTTCCAACATGGCCCGGGGCGGTGTGGCCCCTACCAACATCCGCTTCTTTTTCAGCCTGTTCGTCCTGGTCTACTTCCTGGTGCTGCGTATACCGGCCATCTGGGACAAAGTGGGCTTTGAGAAGCGCGACCAACCGGATGAGGGTCTGGGCGGCCTGGCCGGCGGAGCGGCGGCTATTGTGGCCGGTGGTCTAACCTTAACGGTTCATTTGTGGGCCGGGCCATCGCACACGGTCAATGGGGTCAATTACGTGGAATATTTGCACACAGAATTGATGGTCGCTGGCGTTGCTCTGATTATTCTCGGATTGATTCCGCTGGTACAGGATTTGTGGTGCACGGCCGTATCCCGCCACCCAACCGAGACGCTGGAAATTGCCACTGTTGACAACCGGACGTGAGGGTGTATCATCTCATCGGTTGGTGTTGGGTAGCCCGCCGACTTAGGGTCTGTTACTCTATCTGGATGCCTACCCGTTCCAGAAGGTCACGGCTCAATTCAGCCCGGTATTTGATGGGCGGCTTATCCGGGCTATGGGAATCGGAACCCGCGCTAGTCAGTAAGTGATGGCGCTGGGCATAGTCCCGATACATTGCCGTTTGTTCGGGCGTGTGTATGGGATAATAGACTTCAATCCCATCAATGTGCGCCTCACAACGAAGTTCATCCAGCAGAGCGCGGTCGTAACATACAAATCCATCACTGCGTCCCGGATGCGCCAGAATACACACTGCGCCACTTTGATGTGCTGACTCAACAATTGTGGCAGGGTCATGGGTCATGTAAGTGAATCCACCGTCCAGGAGGGTTCGCCCAATGAGCTTCTCATCCTGAATAGTTTTTGTGGCAAGAGCTAAAAGATCGGGAAGCTGTTGTGCCGCGGGTTTAGCAAGCATCCGGTCGAGGTATTGCGGGTCAAGCGCATAGCCTTTGCTGAGAAGATAATTGAAAACTTGCCGGGTGTTCTCGTGCTGGCGATGGGTCACATCCTGAGCAAGGGCATCCAGGCGGTTGTCGTCAGGATCAAAGCCGTAACACAACAAATCGGTAAGCTTCCCTTTCCACATCGCGCTCATTTCCACCGCCACCAGCAAGGGAAATTGTTTATCAACGGCTAGTTTTTGCAGCCCACGGGCAATGTCTACCCGATCATGATCGGTAATGGCTGCAAGACTGAACTTTTCAGCGATGAGATAATCGAGCAATTGTTCGTCTGTCCAGTCGCCATCACTGTAGGTTGTATGCAGTTGTAGATCAATGGCAGCGTTGGCGGTGAGGCTGAGACCGGTCGTGGATAAATTCATAACAGTGCTCCTACACGCACTAATCCTGGAGAACGCATGGCAAACCCTGGCGAACAAAAACAGTTTACAAGTTGGCAACAAGCCCTGAAGGAAAATAAGTTGCAGCCGAAAGAATTGGCCGTCCTTCAGGAAATGGTAGATTCGGGGCAGGCAGACAATCTGGAAGCAGCCGCGCAGTTACTGGACTGGCAAGATGAGATTTTAGACCCGGATGAGCATATGTACGGCTTCTGAGAACCACGGATTTAACGGATAAGGTGGATTTTCACGGATAAAAATCGGGGATAATCATTGTTTCGGCCAAATACTGTAGGACGATTTTGTAAATCGTCCAGGCGATTTGCAAAATCGCCCTACGCGGCCGAAACGTTGACCACCCTAAAAATCTGTGGAAATCCATCCCATCTGTGCCATCCGTGGTTCCTTAATCGGCGGGGACGGCTTCGGGTTCAGTTACGGCCGTTTTCAAACCGCAAGCCGTACAATCTGTGGTCGTTTCGTTGACCTGCACCACAATGCCATTGCAGCTATGGTCGGGGTCCGGCACCGGTTTCTTCCAACTGCGCCATTCGCATTCCGGATAACGGGAGCAGGCGTAGAAGATGCGGCCTTTGCGCGTTTTGCGCTGGATGATCTCGCCGCCATTGACGCAGGTGATGCCCACTTTGTTCAGGATTTGCTCCGTGTAGCGGCATTTGGGGAAGTTGCTGCAGCCAATGAAACGGCCGTACCGCCCTTCCCGATAAACCAACGGCGACCCACATTCCGGGCAATCCCGCCCCACCAATTCCGGCTCCCGCTTCAAATCAATCTTGGGGATAGCCTCGTCAGCCCGCTGCAAATCCGCTTCAAACTTCTGGTAAAAATCGGCAATGACGGGCACCCAGGGCGCACCCTCCGCAATTTTGTCCAGTTGATCTTCCATATTGGCCGTGAAGTCCACCGACAGGATGTCGGGAAAATACTCCACAAGCAGGTCGTTGACCACTTCGCCTCTTTCCGTGAGGTAGAGGCGGCGGTTTTCCCGTTCCACATAGCCGCGATTCTGGATGGTGGTGACAATGCTGGCGTAGGTGCTGGGACGGCCGATGCCATACTCCTCCATGGCCTTGACCAGCGTTGCCTCGCTGAAACGGGGCGGCGGCTGGGTAAAATGCTGTTCCGGCAAGAGGCGCAGCAAATCCAGCAAATTGCCTGATTGCAGATCGGAAGGGACCTTGTTTTCGTCATCTTCCGGTTTGTCTTCCGGCCGGGTTTCTTCATAGAGAGCCAAGAAGCCGGGAAATTCCAGGGTGGAACCAGTGGCGCGGAAGAGATACGGCCGTTTCTCCACCGCCACCTCAGCCTTCCCCGCCCAAATATCGGCCGACACGGTGCTGTACTGCGCCGGAGCCATCTGGCTGGCGACAAAGCGATCCCAGATGAGCTGGTACAGCCGGTACTGATCCCGCTTGAGATGTGCCTTGATTGTCTTGGGCACGCGGTTGACAGATGTAGGGCGGACGGCTTCATGGGCTTCCTGAGCCGACTTGGCCTTGGTCTTGTATTTGGGCGGCTTGACCGGCACGTAACG
>JAJRTP010000616.1 GCA_024278255.1 Chloroflexota bacterium
CATTCCCGCCGTTTCCCAATGTTCCCGCTCCGGCTCACCGCTGGACCAGCCGAAAAGAGTCACTTTGTAGCCGTCTGCCCGGGCCAGTTTAGCCAGGAGGACAGCAAATTGACCCAGCCAATCCGCCCGGTTCTTGTCTACCTCATTGATTGGTTCGATCCAAACCCGCTCCGGGTCAAATTCCGGGGGCAGATTTTCCCGGGTATGCCGCCAATGAATTTGGGCTGCTTCTGCCGGTGTTTTGTGGTAGGGTGGCACGTCATAATCGTAACCGTCATTCTGGCCGCGCGTACTTATCCGGTAGATCAGGGTGTGGGGGACGCCGCTTTGGGCAGCGATGTTGGCCGCTTCAAAGAGAACACCGTAATGATCGGCTGATTTGAGAAAGAAGGGGATACCGGCGGCGTCCAAGCGGCGCATCCAGTCGCCAATGCCGTTCAGATTGCCGCCGGGGCCGGCGTGAAAACCAATTTTGTTGCGTGTTTGCATCATACCTCCTGTCTTGATTGCCAGTATACCACAAGATGAGACGGGTCTTAACGGGGAAAGAGGGCGTGGGCGAATCCGTTAGAATGGGTGCTGGAGATCATACATGAACCTTTACGGCCGTATCATCCTGACCCTCATCATCTTTCTGCTGGCAGCGTGCAGCCAAACACCGGAAGCCACACCGACGATTCCCCCGCCTCCGGTATTGACGACGGCCGTCCCTTACCCCGCGCCATCCCGTCCAGCGCCGTCTGTGGCCAACCCGCCCACAGCGCAGCCAACCGCTTACCCGCCCCCGCTCAACTCCCCGACTGCCCAACTACCCGACTACTCGACTGCCCAACTACCCGACTACTCGACTACCGGACTACCCGACTACTCGACTAACTACTTGCCTTATATCAATAGTGGTCCTGCTACTGAAGCGGCGGCTTTGTCTGTTACGCCAACACCGCAGCCCACCCCCACGCCGACAATTGATTTTACGGCCGTGCGCCAGCAGCTTCAGGCCAACGGGCAGGACATGGCTTTTGTCAAAATGGGGTTTCACACCAGCGTCGGCGGCAACCAGGCGGGATTGGGCGACTGGATGCAGCGATTGGATGCGGCCGGCGTCCCCTTCTTCCTCAAAAGCGTAGACAACGCCGAACCACTCTACGCCGCGCAGCAGCTCGTCCAGACCAGCGGCGTGCCGCACACCCTCGTCTACCGGCGCAGCGGCGGCGAATATGACGTACCCAACTACGATCTGCCCCCGGCTCAGGCCGCTCAAATCCATTGGCAAAAGCACAAAGAAGTGTTTCCGCCAGAACTGGACCCCAATCTGGTCTGGATTGAGACGATGAACGAGGTGGATAAGAATAAGTCGGAATGGTTGGCTGAGTTTGCCCTGGAGACGGCCAAACTGACGTTGGCTGATGGCTATCGTTGGGCCGCTTTTGGCTGGGCGTCAGGCGAACCGGAACCGGAAGCGTGGCGTTCCCCGGCGATGCTGGAATTTTTGCGCCTGGCGGCCGCCAATCCGGACCGGCTGGCCATCGCCCTGCATGAATACAGTTACACAGTGGAAGATGTGCAGGATTTGTACCCCTATAAAATCGGCCGTTTTCAACAGTTGTTCCAGGTAGCGGATGCGTATGGCATCCCCCGGCCTACTGTTCTCATTACGGAATGGGGCTGGGCTTATCAGGACATTCCCCCGGTGGCGCAATCCATGGCCGATATTGCCTGGGCGGCAGACCTATATGCGCCGTTTCCCCAGGTGAAGGGCGCGGCTATCTGGCATCTGGGCTGCTGTTTTGCGGATGTGGCGGACAAGACGCAAAAGGTCATTGCGCCGTTGACGGATTACAGTTTGGGAACTTATTTTGTCGTGCCCCTGCCTCCGACGCAGCAGGCAGTTGATGAGGAATTTTTACGGCCGTGAGTGGGGACGGGTCATTGTCCGATTACCGTTCACCGACCACCGATTACCGATCCTGACTATTCACATAATTCGCCAAATCAGACAAAATCGGGTTGATGTTGTACTCGGCCCAATGGGCATTGGCCCCGGCCGTAAACACATTAAAGCCCAGCATATACTCATCCTTCTGTGCTTCCGAATCATACCAGGCCAACTGCGGCAGCAATTCATCCTGCCTGATAACATCCCAGGTGGCAAATTCCAACTCCGACACCACCAGGGGGATAACCAGCCCGCGCGGTTCCAGAATTTCCCGGTAAAACCAGCGATAACGAAAAGCCAGCGTGCCTCGATCCGGGTAGAAGGGGTAGCCGGGCAGTTTTGAGCCGTACCCATAACGCATATCGCCGGTGGACAAATCACCTTCATGCAGGGTCAAAATGCCGCCATATTGGATGGCTGTTTGGATGGCCGGGACAAATTGTGCAAATTCGTCCATCTCCGGCACACCGGGCGGGAAGCCGCCGATGGCGCTGCGCAAGCCATGTTGGGCCATCAACTTGACCCGTTCCTGCTCGAAGCGAGCATACCAGGCCATCCGCCCCAGACCAGGGTCCGGCTCGTTCCAGCCTTCCCAGAAGTCCACGCCGGGATTTGCCTGATAGGTTCTCAGATGTTTATTGACATAATCTCGCGCTGCTTCTTCCGGTTCGCCGATGTAATTTTGCGCCCAAATATCATCTACCCGGCCAATGGTAATGGTGCCGGGAGAGGCTTCTTTGACCTCGGTGAGAAAGCCCAGATCGCCTACCGCTTTCATTACGGCTGGCCGGGAACGGCGTACAAAATCCATAATGCCGGGGTCGTTGTTGACCACTACGTGCAGTCCCAGGCGGCTGCCGGGCTGGGCGACAATGTGGGGCCGGTTGGGGCCGGGATTGGATACGCCCGGCGGTAAATCAGGGGCAGGAGTGCGGGTAGGTGTGGCTGTTTTAGTGGGTGTCGGTGTAGGTGTGCGGGTGGGGATGGTACCGGTAGGGCTGGGGTCAAGGGTGGGCACAGGTTGGTAGCCATAGGTAGGCAGGGGTGTGGCGTTGGGCGGCGGGGTGTTGGTTGGTGGCAGATTAAGGGTTGTTTGGGTTGCAGCCGATTGGGGTATAGAGGCTAACGCCAATCGGGTGGGCAGCGTGATTTCGGTGCTGCCACACCCGCTTAAAACAAACAACATTATTCCCAGAAGAACGTAGAGAAATCCGGCCCGGTTGTGTTCCTTCATAGGAGTGGATGATAGCAACGGGAAATTTTTCTGTCAATGGGATGTGGGAAGGATCACAGAGAATGAGGCCGTGATGGGTTATTATTTGTAGGATGATTTTGCAAATCGTCACCCAGGCGATTTACAAAATCGCCTTACATGATCAAATTGGCGCATGGAGATTTGGCGTATGAGTTGTTTACCACCGCGGCAGGTATTACAGGTATCACGTAATAGAACGAAGATGAGCGAGGCCCAGCGTGTGGCCCGATTGTCTGCCCCTGTCCGCCCCACCGTTTCTTTGTGAGTGCGAATTCGGGGTTGGCTTGAGAAGTTCAACTTCTCGGAGAAGTTGAACTTCTGATTTAC
>JAJRTP010000617.1 GCA_024278255.1 Chloroflexota bacterium
AAGTCTCCGGCAACAGCGGCTGCAACAACTATTCCGGCTCCTACGAACTGGACGGCAACGGCATCACCTTTGGCCCCACAGCCGGTAACCTGATGGCCTGTCCCGAGGAAATCATGGTTCAGGAAGCAGCTTATTTGGCTAACCTGGGCCTGGCGACACAGTTCAACGTCAATGAAGCGGGCCAACTGGTGCTGTCTGACGCCGATGGCAGCCCCCTGCTAATCTATGGGGAAACGGAACTGCCTTCCCTGACAGGGACAACCTGGTCAGCTACCGGCTATAATAATGGCAAGGGCGGTGTGACCACTCTCGTCAGCGGTACGAAGATTACGGCCGTATTCAACGAAGACGGTTCCCTGACCGGCACATCCGGCTGCAACACCTACAATACATCCTACACCGTAGATGGCAGCAACATCTCCATTACCGACGCCATTGCCGCTACCATGATGGCCTGCCCCGAAGACGTCATGCAGCAGGAACAAGCCTATCTGACCGCCCTACCCCAAGCCGCCACTTATGCCATTCAAGGGGGCAAGCTGGAACTGCGGGATGCTAATGGGTCGTTGCTTGCCAGTTATACGGCCGTGTCCAACGAACTGGCCGGGACAAACTGGGACGTTACCAGCTATAACAACGGGCAAGGCATTGTCACCCTCATCATCCACACCAAAATTACGGCCGATTTTGGCGCAGATGGCACGTTAAGCGGTAACGCCGGCTGCAACGATTACACAGCCAGTTACGAAGCCAATGAAGGCAGCCTCACCATCGGCCCGGTAATCGCTACCCAAAAAATATGCGACGTGCCGGAAGGTATTATGGAGCAAGAAGCACAATACCTGGCAGCTCTGGAAACCATTGCCACCTACACAATTGACGAGGCACATATGGAAACGCGCACGGCCGAAGGTTCCATAGCCGTTGACTTCCAGATTGCTGGTTATGTAGACCCGGAATTAAAGAGCGCCCTGGAAAACGCCACCTACCAATCCGAGTTCACCCAATCCGGCGAAGTCACGTTGGAAAACGGCGCTTACAGTGAAGAGGCGGCTCCCGGTTCCGCTACCCAAACCAGGGTCAGCCTCACGGATCACATCGCTTCTGGCGTCAGCAGTGAGGGACGGCCGATGACGGCCGTCGTCCTGGTCAGCGATCCGGGTGGCAGCGGCACATTCTACACTCTGCACGTAATGGAACCGCAAGACGGATTGGTCAATACTGCCTCCATCCTCTTGGGCGACCGGGTGCAAATCAATTCTGTGGAGATTGTGAATGGGCAAATTGTGGTAGATATGGTGCAGGCCGGTCCCGATGACCCCCTATGCTGCCCTACCCAGCACGTCGTCAATACCTACGACCTGCAAGGCGACCAATTAGTTCTGGTTAACAGCACCGTCGTCTTTGACAACTAAGTAAGCGGCCAACAATAAATCAGCTATTTGGAAGGCCGCTTACTCGAAGCCCATTCGCCAATTCCGCTAACTTATTTGCGAATGGGCACTAATCTTTCATCAGAAACACAGAAACCGGGTTTTTGGCAAAAACCCGGTTTCTTTTTTACAAAGGCGTTACTTGATACGGATGACGTCTTTTCAGTTCTTACTCCTCCCGCAGCCAGGGAGAATAATTTTCCAGAATAGACCCCCCGATAAACTCCCGCACAATCGAGTCTCCGGCAACAGTGAGCAGCCCCTCTTCCGGCATGGGATCGAACCATTGCAGGAAGGCCAGCAGGCGATTGGCTTCAATACGTTCCGGCGTTTCCGGCTCCACTTGCAGCAGCAACGGCTGGGCCAGCCGCTTCAATACTGACAATTCATAAACCAACGCCGAGTTGAAAAATATATCGGCGTTGTTCTGATAAGGGAAGATGTGCCGCTTCTCTCCCAGACGGACACTGGGCCAGCGAGCGATCGTATCGGCGGCCGTATAGCCGCGATGGGCGGCATCACGGACAATGCGGCGCAGCAGACGGGTATCAGTAGTGGGTACGCGATTGTGCTTATCCAAATTCAACTGGGTAAAGGCAGAGATGAAAATACGGTACATTGCCTCCGGCGGAATGCCATTTACCAGCCGGGGATTAAGGCCGTGAATCCCCTCAATCAGAATGACGTGATCTTCACCGATGCGCAGTAGTTCCCCTTCTTCCCGCCGGCCGGTTTTGAAGTTATAGACGGGCTGGGTAATTGTCTCGCCGCGCATAAGCCACTGTAAATGGTCGTGGAACAAGGTCAGGTCGAGGGCGTCAATCGTTTCGTAATTATAGTTGCCGTCTGCGTCGCGCGGCGTGTTTTCCCGTTCCACAAAGTAGTTATCCATACCGATGGTGACGGGGTAGATGCCCCGCGCCATTAGCTGGATGGCTAGTCGTTTGCTAAAGGTAGTCTTGCCAGCCGACGTAGGGCCGGAAATGAGAACCAGTTTGACAGACGGCCGTCGCGCCCCAATCTCATAAGCAATGCGGGCCAGTTGCCGCTGGTGCATTGCTTCAGCCACCAAAATGATTTCCTGGAGACGGCCGTTACCCAAAGCATTGTTCAACTCCGTCACATTAGGCACGCCAATAATACGCAGCCAGTCATCATACTCCTGAAAAACCTGGGCCAGCCGGGGTTCATCCTCAAATGGCTGCAACACGCCCGGCTGCTGCCGCCGGGGAAACTGCATGATAAAGCCTTCGTTGTAAAGACGCAGATCAAAAATATCCAGTTGGCTGGTGCGCGACACCATAAACCCGTGAAAATAATCCCGTATGCCGTTGAGATCATACAACGTCAGATAATCTTTACGCCGCCGGGCAAATAATTCCACTTTTTCGGTATCGCCTAACTGCTGAAAGAATTGCAGCGCCTCGGCCAGGGGCACTTCTACTTTGGTAAAGGGCAAATCAGCTTCCACCAGTTCGCGCATTCGTCGTTTGAGAATGGTTAAATCTGCTTCGGTGATGGGACGGCCGTCTTCACATTCACAGTAATAACCGCCAAAAGGCATCGAGTGCTGCACTATGATGGTGCGATTGGGCCACACTTCATGGGCCGCCACAATCATCATAAAGCTGAGGGAGCGACGGTAGATGCGCACGCCGTCCGATTCGGCCGTGGTGATGGGTACCAGTTTGGCATCCTGTTCCAGGGGATGGGACAATTCGCGCAATTTGTGGTTCATCAGGGCGGCCACGATACGGCCGTCTGCCTCTGGTTGGGCCGCTTCCATAAATGCTTCAATGAGCGTCCCTTTAGGGGCGTCAAACGCCCGGCCATCAGGGAAAATTGCCTGGACATTCTGGCGGATAGGAGCGGGAGTGGGAATAATTGTTGTCATAGTTCGTTCCTTTCGTGCAAATTGGAGAAGGTTATATAGACGAGATGTTCTCACGCCGCCTTCTCCTTACTATTCTAATAGAGGATTCTAGGTGGGATAGAGGTACTTTCGGATCATTTCCACGCTGTGGGTGACGGCCGTAGTTAAATGAGCCTGCACCTGGTCTACGGGAATCTTGCCAAAGACGTGTTCGGCCATCCAGGCTTCATCCTGCAAATTGGCGGCAAATACTTCCGGGGAGACGCCAATCCGACTGGCATAAATCTCGACCGTGCGAGGTAAGGCGTCAGGTTGTAATTGGTCTACGATTAAATCTCGCCAGGCAACAAGCGTCTCATCCGGGGCGAAGGGCAGCCATTGCTGGGGAGCGGCGTGGGACAGGGTGGTTACGGCCGTGTCCGGCAGCGCCGCCAAGGCCAAACCATCCAGCCAGGTCAACAAAATAAAATGGGTCAACTGCCGCTGTTTCCGGTCGCCCAAATGATTCGCATGAAAAAAGAACGGGTCCACAATTTGGTGCAGCCAAACCAAATCCAAAAGCAAATGCGCCCGGTAAGCAGCCACAAACACGGCCCGGCTCGCCGCCAAATTTGGGCCGCAAGCCAGTTCGGGATACTGCACCAACATCACGTCATACGCCTGTTCACCTGGCGCAGGCGGTATCCGATAAAAATGGGTGGCAGAGCGAGAAATATTAGAGATAGCGTTGATGTCCGGGGCCACGCTGCCCAGATAAAAGGCGGGCCAGCAAGCGTCTAATTGGGCCAGCAAACGGCCGTCCCCGTTTTGCGCGGCAATCGTACGCCGAATTTGTTCGGCCGTGTGCAAGTGCATGAAGGGTGTAGGCATGGTTTAGTTTTCAGTGCGCAGTTTTCAGTGAGCAGTTACTGAAAACTGCGCACTGATCTACCGATTGCTGGCCGGACAGTCTGACGGCGCAAACCAGCGGGTACTGGACAGTCCGCGTAAACGGCTCAGGCTGGGCAGGCAGGCTTGCAGCAGACGTGGATTGCTGTTGGCTGTTTTTACACCTGTCTGGCTTAACCGGGATTGCAGATAGACGTCTACTTCATTGCCATTGCCGGAACCGGCCCCATCTGATAACGCTTCCTGTGGGATAACCAGGGCCACCGGAACGACGTACCCGCGCACGTAATAAGCCCGACCAGATTCATCTACATGATTATAAATCGTGTGTTCTCCATAAGTGTAAAGGCCGGCGCCCGGCTGCTCACCCAATACTAACAGCGGCTCCATGGGCACGTTTCCTTTGGTCAGTTCGATGGCAATCGTCCACTGCGTAGCAATGTCCGGGGAAAGGCCGTTGCGAACGAT
>JAJRTP010000618.1 GCA_024278255.1 Chloroflexota bacterium
GGCAGGGTTTGCGCCAGATAGGTAAAAGTCAAGACGCCCAGGTTATCTTGTACGTTAAACCCTAACATCGTGCTTAAGCGGGCCAGCATGGCAAACAGGGGAATAATGATCAGCACCCCCGGAAATAAATAGATCAACAATATGCCATTGAGCATACCGTTTTTCCCCCAAAAGTGCAGCCGGGCAATAGCATAGGCCCCCAAAGCCGAAAAAGCCACGGTGATAAGAGAGGTCGGCACAGCGATAATCAAACTGTTAAGGATGGCCCGGCCAAAATTTTGAAAATCGGGGTGGCTTGGGTCAAAAAGCTCACGGTAAGCATCCATGTTCAATGAAGAAGGAATATACGTCGGTTCCCGACCGCCAATCTCGGCCCTGGTCTTAAACGAAGAGCTAACCATCCAGTAAAAAGGAAAAATGATAAACGCCAGGAACATAAAAAGCAATATCAGGAAAATAAAACGCTTCCAATTCAATTGCTGCCCGATTTGATCCAGAATGTTTTGTTTGCCTCTGGGATGGTAAGTTGTCGTGCCCATTATGTCTCCTCCGTATTTCTCATTACCGTCCCCACATATACCACCAGGAATACGGCCAGAATGACCAGCAAAATCATGCCGGTTGCCGCCCCCTTACCAAAATCGCGCAGTCTGAAACTAAACTCGACGGTAAGAATAGGCAAGACTTTGGTGCCAAACCCACCACCGGTAAGCAGAAAGATGTCATCGAATTTGTTGAATGTCCAGATAAGACGGAGGAGGAACAACGCGCCGAGAACGTAACGCAGTTCCGGTAAGGTAACGTTGCGGAACTGCTGCCAGGTGTTGGCCCCATCTACTTCGGCCGCTTCATACAAGGTGTTGTCAATTGCTTGCAGCCGAGCCAGCACCATCAACATGACAAAGGGGAAATAGCGCCAGCCGGTAAACATGATAACCAGGAACAGGGCTAAACCACGTGTGGCCAAATAGGCCATGGGGGCATCTATAACACCCAGATTCAGCAGCACATCATTCAGTACGCCAGACGGCCGTGGATCCAATATCCAACGCCAGACAAAAGCCACCCCCACAATAGGCGCAATATAAGCAAAAAGGAACGTCGTGCGCGTCAGCCCCCGGCCCCGAAACGGCCGATTCAACAGCAGCGCCGCCACCAGGCCCAAAAATACCGTCCAGGCTGTAGACACAAAAGAGTAAATAATACTGGTTAAGGCTGCCCCCCAACTCCACTTGGTCAACAGCAGCCAGACTTTCTCCAGGAGATTGGCCTCAGCCCAACCAGGCGGCAAAGGGCCGGGCTTAAAAGCAAAATCATTGATGACTGACTGGTAGTTTTTAAAGCCCACAAAAGGAGCGTGGAAAACATCGTTCAGATTATCCAGACCAACCCGATGAAAACTGATCCAGATACTAAAAATAGCCGGAAAAATAACCAGACCAAACACAATAAGCACTGTTGGTAAAATCAAAATCCAGGCCAGACGCGCCTCCTGGGCGCTCTGCGATTTCCAACGGCTTCTTTTAGGTTTAGCGGCAGGTGGCTTGGTTGTTGGCGTTGCCGTAGACATACTTTTTCCCTCTTGCAGCAAACAGTTTTCAGTGTTCAGTTTTCAGTGTTCAGTAATTGACAACTGAACACTGATCACTGAACACTGATTACTGATTACCGCTTAACCGCCGGCTTCTGCCTGACGGTCAGCATACATTTGCTCAACTTGTTCTTGCAGGAATTGAGCGGCCGTTTCCGGCGACATGGTACCTTCGATGATGTTGCTGATAACCGTAGGCATCAACAAACGACCTTCGATGTCGCCAATAACAGCGCGTTGTGTCGCGTCGTAATCAGGACGGAAGAGCCAACGCTGCATAGCATCAAAACCGTTGGCGATTTGGTCCAATGTCTCGTCCGAGTAGTTGGCGAAGTATTCGCTGGAGGTCTTCCAATCGTCAACAGCACTCTTTAGCACAGGCACTTTACCAAACGGAGCCAGGCCAATGATGTCGCCGTACCCTTCGGTGAGGAAGTATTCGACAACCTGCTGCGCTTCCGGATCGGCGCCTTGCATAATGCCCAGGGCTACAAGCTGGCCGTAAGAGGCCGGTTCGCCGTTAGGCCCTTTCAATTCGGGTGCAAAGCCGGTGTTGGCAGCCAGGTCGGGAATAGCCAATTCTACATTGCCGCCGCCTTCCAAACCGGAGCCTTCTACCAGGTCATCCATGATGTAGGTGCTGTAGAAGAGCATACCGGATTGACCCAGTTCGTAGTTTTCCCGGGCGCCGCGCCAATACTGCGGGCCGGGAGCCGCACAATCTTGCAGGCTGGTGTAGAACTCCAGGGCCTCGATCATTTCCGGCGTGTTCATGCTAACGTTGCCATCGGCATCAAAGGGCCAGGCGTTGTTGGAAATGGCAAATTGTTCAAACACCTGCTGGCCGTAATTCTGGCCGGGGTCGGTACCCAGGGTGATGCCGTAGAGCATGTCGGCATTGCCGGGCAGGGCTTCACAGGAGGCTTTGAGCGCTTCCCAGGTGGTGGGCGGTTCCAGACCGAGTTCGTTAAAAACGTCATCCCGATACCAGATGGCCTGAATCCAGCCGTCATAGGGAACGGCCGCGTATTTACCAGTCGCCGGGTCCAAGACCATTTGCAGCGGGCCTTCACGGAAATCGTCTTCGCCAATGCTCTGGATAACTGACATAGCTGCATCTTCGTCCAGAATGCCATCAGCAGCAAAAGCAGCCACGCGCTCAATACCCATGCGCACGATGTCCGGCAGACGATTGGCGGCCTGGGCTGTAGCGATACGTTGGGTAATACCAGCTTCTTCAATGGGCACAATCCGTACTTCGATGTTCGGATTTGCTTCCATGAAACGAGCCGCTACGGCTTCGTAGGTGTCTACCCGGTCTGCTTCGTTGTCTGTCGTCCAGAACTCGACCACAGTCTTTTCCCCAACTTCAGCCGGTACTTCAACAACACGGGTCACTTCCACGGTCTCACCTTCTTGCACGACGGTTTCAGTGATAACGCGGGTCACTTCTACTGTTTCAGTAACCGTTTCTTTTTCCGTGACAACGCGGGTGACTTCTACAGTTTGCGGTTGACAGGCTGCCAACAAGATGCCGCCTAACAATAAAAGGGTAATTACAATCCATCTTTTCCTCATAACAGGGTCTCCTTTTTGGAAATATTCTTAAAATAAA
>JAJRTP010000049.1 GCA_024278255.1 Chloroflexota bacterium
AGGGTGGCCGGACAGTACGTGGCTTTCGCGCATGAGAAGGAAGGGCGACAACTGGCGAACCAGAACGCGTCCCTCTCTTTTAACAGGGCAGGCAGCGGCGAAATTGAGATAACGGCCGTGCGCTTTCTAAACGCCGACGGCCAGGTCGCCAACACTTTCCAAACCGGCGACGCCATGACCATCGAAATGGACTACTTCGCCCACGAACCCATCTCAGAGCCGGAATTCGGCTTTGGCATCTTCCGGCAGGATGGTGTCCACATCGCCGGGCCAAACAACTTGTTAGCCGGTTTGAATACTGGTATCGTTGGGGGAGGAGGCGCAATTCGATATTGCATCAAGCGATTGCCTTTATTGCCGGCGCGTTACCAGGTAACCGCTGCCATACATAACGCCCGGTCAACCCGCGCCTATGATCGTCATGACCAGGGCTACTCCTTTCGTGTGATTCCTGGCGGTACAAATGAAATCTACGGGCTGATAGAAATACCGGCTAAATGGGAGTGGCGCCCCGCTGCCCAAGATAAATTATCAAATCAGGCCCCTTGAAAGAGACAGCGTTAAGCGCCCTAAGAGGTAGTTGCAATATGAAAATAAATGTCCAGAAACGGAGACGGCTCATACTGCTCTTATTAATGAGCATCATAACATTAGCTGTCTCCGGATTAACCACGAACACCTTCATTCGAGCGGATAAACCAGTTTTGCGACAGACCCGCAGCAACCAGGAGATCTCTCCATTGGCAACGACAGCCAACTCGCCAAATTGCCGTTATGGTGTGACGCCATTAGGGAATGATCAAGTTCCCTGGGTAGATACTCTGGGAGTTGGCTGGTATATCAATTTTAACACGGATGAATATGCCACCTTGCCCGACAATGGCGCTGAATTTGTTCCCGTCATCCCTGTAAATCAGGCCAAGAATGGCTCTGTTTATCTGGACGATTATACCGTCGGCCGACAAGGGCTGACGGGCGCCGCAGTTGAAAGTTACCTTCAATCATTAGTGACCAGTAATCCTGGACGCCTGTGGTTGATTGGAAACGAGGTTGAGGGACCCATTGGTCAAGGTGATATTCACCCCGATGTATATGCCCGCGCTTACCACGACATTTACGGGTGGATAAAACAATACGATCCGACAGCACAAGTGGCGATAGGGGGATTATCCATGATGACCCCTGGACGGCTGCAATACCTGGACATCGTTTGGGAAACGTATCTTCAAAATTATGGCACAATGATGCCGGTGGATGTGTGGAATTTTCATGTATATATCCTGGCTGAATATAATCCATACACGGGCTCGAACGCCGAAGGCAAAGTTGCATTGGGCACTGATCAGGCGATCGCTAAAATTACATATGGCGGCGTGATTAATAACTGTCTTCAAGACCAGGTATATTGCCGGGCTGAACATGACAGCATCTCCATTTTTCAGGAACAAGTTAGAGCGATGCGTACCTGGATGAAGGAACACGGGCAGCAAAATAAACCGCTCATTTTATCAGAATATAATTTGCTTTTTCCTTTTGTGGATTATGATGATCCGATTAACCCCACGCAATGCTTCTTGATGGATGAGTATGGGCAATGCTTTACCGCAGCGCGCGTGAATGCTTATATGGACGACACATTCAGTTTTCTAGAGTCCTCTGATGCCGAGATAGGGTATCCTAACGACAATTATCGTCTGGTTCAGCAGTGGATGTGGTTTAGTTTAGCCACTGGCCTGGAAGATTCTGGCGGCTCCAGCAATTTGTTGAAAGTAGACCCCGATTCTAATGGCGATGGGGAAGATGAATACGTTTATGTAACCTACCCGGATGGACATGTTGAGGCCTTAACGGACGTTGGGCTGAATTTTTACGATGAGGTTACCTCTCTCACAACTTATGTGAACCTGATGGCTGGTGAGGCGGACAAAGTTATCGGGTATACGGCAGCCCCTAGCACAACAACCACCGTTACGCTGTCGGTTGATCTTTATAACAATGGCAACATGAGCTTGGACACTCCCTTCCAGGTCACGTTTTATGAAGATGAAGCGCTGTCTCAGGCAATTGGTTCGGTCACGATAAACCCGATTTTATTGGGCTGCGCCCGTCACACTTATACAGCTTCTGTGGATTGGTCTGATTTGGGGCCAGGGGTTCACCCTTATTGGGTGAAGGTTGATAGTGGCGATCTCATTAATGAGTCGAATCCGGGGAAAAGTGATAACACGACCAGTGGGTTTGTTCTTGTCGATCCAGAATCAATATTCTTGCCGGTTATAACCCGTTCGTTGCCTGGATATTGAGTGATTTAACCGTTTTTTCGGGTTCGATCCGCAATAATGCCAGCGAGCTTTCAGGCGGGGCAGCTCGCTGGTTTCCTTCTGTAATGCTTTGGGTATTGTATTTAAAAGAGCAAGGATATGTGGTCTGACATCATCCCGGCAACGAGTTGGATGTTGGTCTATCTCTTGCTGGTAATGTTGGTTTTTTACCGGGTACAAGCGGCTAATATCCGCAAAACGGTAAGAGGGCGGGCTGTTGGTCGGGGACGGTGGGCGGGGATCATTGTATTGACGATCGCTTTGGCAGTCCGCTTGCTTCCAATGGTCATCTTGCCGGTGGGGACACGATATGATGTTGCATCGTTCCGTATAGTGGCTGATGCGGTTTTGGCGCGGGCGGAAGTGTACCAAGCTTCCTTAGGCCGTCACCCGTATTTACCGTTTCAGATGTATGTGATTGGAGCGGCGCTGTGGGCGTCCAACGCTCTTTCGATACCGTTTGTGGTGATGGTGAAGTTGCCGGCTGTGTTGGCCGATGTGGGGGTGACGGCCGTTATTTATCAATCTTGTCGTCGTTGGGAAAAGCCTGTTCAGGCGGCTGCTTTCTGGGCGCTGCTTTATGCGTTGAACCCAATTAGCATTCTCGTATCGGCCTATCACGGCCAATTTGATGCTATCCCCGTCCTGCTGCTCCTGTTGGCCTGGTATTTTTGGCATTTTGAAAAGCGGGTCGTGAAATCGGCCGTCGCTTTAGGCTTTGCCATACTCAACAAAACCTGGCCCATCGTCTTTTTGCCGGTCGTCCTCATTCGCCTTCGCCATTCCCGGCCACGATTAATTTATACGGCCATTGCGCTGCTCATTCCCATCACGTTTACGGTTGCCTACCTGTTAGCTTTTGATGTTTCCCCCACCGTCATGAGGCGTCCGCTCACCCATACGGGCGTCAATGGTTATTGGGGTTTGTCGGCCGTCATCGCCGTCGTCAATAAAATCCTGGGCGGTCTTGAAGGCGTTTATACGACCTTGCTGGACATGCGCCGCTGGCTGATACTTTTTGCGGGCGTGGCTGCTCTGTGGATTACCCGCCGGCAGCGCTCAATTGACGCGCTAACCAGCATCATCCTTAGCGTGTTTGCCGTTTCCGTGGGGATGGGCATACAGTGGCTGCTCTGGGTTGTGCCCTTTGCGTTGTTGGCGGGCGATCACCGGGGTCTTAGGTGGTACAGCTTGACCGGTTCGCTGTTCCTGTTGGTTCAACTGTATGGCCTTCATATGTATCCCTGGGCAAATGAGCTTTTAGGGGTTGAAAAAGCTGATATCCTGATTCGGCTCGGTTCTGTGCCCGCCTGGATAACGGTTGTGCTGTGGACTGGATACAGATTGTGGGGGGAGAATGGTGGCAGGAACGGCCGGTTATCAGTACCATTGAGGCTGTTTGAAACAACGCACAGAAATCGAAGGAAGTAGAATGTCCCCAACAGCAAATAAAACATTGACTATCTGGTTAGGCGTCGTCAGTTTCTTCATCATGGTTTTGGTAGTCTTTGGAGGGTGGGTGCGGCTGACGCGCTCCGGCCTTTCAATGGTGGAGTGGCGCGTCATCACCGGCTCCATTCCGCCAACCAATGAGACCATCTGGCAGGAAACCTTTGAGAAGTATCAGCAGTCGCCTGAATTTATAAAAATCAACCGCAGCATGACCCTGGAAGAGTACAAGTTTATTTATTACAACGAGTATACCCATCGGATGATAGCCCGATTCACCGGCCTGTTGTTTGTCGTACCCCTGTTTTACTTCTTATTCACCGGCAAAATCAGGTGGCGGAAATCGGGGATTTACCTGGCTGTGGGGCTGGGGTTCGCGTTTCAGGGGGTGTTGGGATGGTACATGGTCAGCAGCGGATTGGTAGACCGTCCCAGCGTCAGCCATTATCGCCTGACGGCCCACTTGCTCACGGCCTTGATTTTGCTGGGGCTGACCTATTGGGCGATCTTAGATATTCGGTACGACACGGTGAAACCGGAAGATCGGAGCGTTCGCAAGCGGCTACAGTGGATGACCCTCTTTCTGTTCCTGATTTTGATGCTGCAAATTTCATATGGCGGGCTGGTGGCCGGATTGAAGGCCGGGCACGCCTCCAGTTCCTGGCCGCTGATGTTCGGCCGGTTGATCCCGCCTGATTTGCTTTCTGTGTTGCAACCCTGGTGGCACAATTTGTTGGCGTCTCCGGTAGCGGTGCATTTCGTGCATCGCTGGTTTGCCTTCGTCGTTCTAGCTGGCGCGGTGGTGTTGTACTACAAGGTTAAAGAGCGGGATTTACCGCCGATTATCGCTAAAGGGGCTGCGACGATGGTCTGGTTAACCATCGTTCAAATCATCTTTGGCGTGAGCGTCATCTGGTTCTATGTGCCTGTATGGTTGGCGATCGTTCACCAGGGGATGGCGATCACGTTGTTTTTGGCGACTATTTTCCTCAATCATCGGCTCTGGTATGAATGAAACCGGAGCCGGCGGGCGTCGTTTGGTTAGTTGAACATAAAAAGGGTCACGTTTACCGTGACCCTTTTTTGTCCGTTAGACCGCGTCTATAGATTCAATGTACATGTTTAGCGTCCAAAGGCGTACTTTGTAAAGTGTAAAACCTCATGAAATAAGAGGACAAACCACAATAGA
>JAJRTP010000619.1 GCA_024278255.1 Chloroflexota bacterium
GATCTTCGCCCAGGCCAAAGTGGAGGCGGGGGTCTTCGCTGGACTGGTAGCTGCTGCCGGCGTGCCATTCGCGGATTAACTCACGGCCGTCCGGCAAAATTACCGTCACCCGCGCCCCCGGATAGAAGCCGGCAAAACCCACTTCCAGCCAGTTCCCGTTTTCATTCCCCCCGTCGTTGCGCAGGAGAACGGCCGTCCCCCCAATCTGGTTAATCACCACGTCCAAATCCCCGTCATTGTCAAAATCGGCCGCCGCCGCGCCGCGAGCAATTAACGGGCCAACCTCTTTCAAGCCCACCAGCGGCGTCCATTCCCGGAACTCGCCGGGGAAGCCTTCCGCCAGCCGGTTGCCGTACAACCGCACCAGTTCCGGGTCGGTTTCCCAGTTGGTGACGGGAACACGGCCGTTCACCGTCAGCAAATCTACATCCGTATCGTGGTCAAAATCGGCGAACATCGTGCCCCAGCCCGTCATATCATTACCCAGGCCGCGCATCCCGATGCGGTACGTGCTGTAGCGGAAGTTGAGGTCGCCTTCTTCGGCCGTTTCGTTGCGGTAAATGGCATTCAGTTCCGCTTCCCAGTTCGTCACAAACAAGTCAGGCAGCCCGTCGCCGTCATAATCGGCGGAAGCCACACCCATGCCGGAGCCGGTATCCCCCACCTCCGCTTCCTGGGTGCGTTCCACAAAGCGGAAGCCCAGCCCCGCCGGGTCGTCCGGCAGCGGTTCGTAAACGTACAGCCGGTTGGCCTGGCCGTCGTTGGCAATGTACAAGTCCAGGTCGCCGTCCAAATCCAGGTCACTGAAGATGGCTCCCAGCGCCCGCTCGTCCCGTTCCAGGCCGGCTTCTTTGGCTACGTCGCGGAACGTGCCGTCCCCGTTGTTCAGGTAGAGATGGTCGGGCAGGCCGTAATAGTCGCCGGGGAAAGCGCCGGTGGGCCGGGGAATTTGGTAATCCAGGTCAATAAAGCTGCCCACGAAGATGTCCACCCAGCCGTCGTTGTTGAGATCGGCGGCGACGGCCGTACTGTTCCATTCCTCATCCGCCACTCCCGCGGCCGCCGCCCCTTCCGTAAACGTGCCGTCTCCATTGTTCCACAGTAGGGCATTGGGGCCGTCGGCGGTGAGGAACAGGTCTGTCCAGCCGTCGTTGTTGAAGTCGCCGGCCAGGCAGGCGCTGCCTCGCATACTCAAATTGGTTTGACTGGCAGCGGATACGTCCTGGAAACGGCCGTTGTCATTTCTGAACAGCCCGTTTTGCGGCAGCCCGCCATTCGCCTGCCAATACGCCGTCTCCTCCTCCGCGTAGCTGTTGAGCAAGTACAAATCCAGCCAGCCGTCATTGTCGAAATCCAGCCAGCACAGGCCGCTGCCCATCATCGCCGCCGGATCGTCAAAGGTGGCGGTGGCAAAAACGTCGTTTTGGAATTGCAGGTTGGCGGCGGCGGTGGCGTCGGTGAATTGGAAATTGAGGGGAGATTGGGAGATTGGAGATTGGGAGATTGGTTGAGGGGTGACGGCGAGGTCGGCGCGTTGGGGCAGCGCGGCGGGATCGGGCGTGGGGTCGAGGGGCAGGCCGCTGGGGACAGATTTTGGGATGAAGGCGGATAGATCGGCGGCGGCGGGGTCGGTCAGGCTGTGCAGGAAGGCGACGAGATCGGCCACGTCCTGGTCGCTGAGGGGCAGGCCGTCTTGCAATGGGGGCGCGGCGGAGTGGCCTTGTTTTTCCGGGTCAAACGGCCGTACACTGCTGTAATAGGCGGGCGGCAAATGGGCAGACGGGTCATAGTTGGCCGCGCTCTCCCAAACGTTGGCGTGATGGCGGATGACGGCTTCCAGTGTGGCGTAGGCCCCGGTGTGGAAGTAGGGAGCGGTCAGTGTGACATTGCGCAGGCTGGGAGTGCGGAATTTGTATTGGTCCCGCCGGTCATACGTCACCAGCGAGCGGCCCCAATCTTCACGGCCGTTGTCCCCCACCCCTTTGCCCGGCCCCAACTGCGGCACAAGCAAATTGTAATACTGCATGTCCGTAAACAGATCGCCGCTGTGGCATTGGGCGCAGTTGACGGCCGGATTCAGTTCGCCAAAAAAGAGAAGTGCCCCCCGTTTTTGCTGGTCTGTCAGGGCGGCTTTGTCACCCGCCAGATAATCATCCCAGGGAGCGGCCGTGTAGATGAAGCGGCGTTCAAAAGCGGCTATCGCTTCGGCAATTTGCACGGTGGTAATGGTGTCGCTGCCGAAAATCTCGCTGAATTTTTGCCGGTAGGCCGGTTCGTTGGCCAGCCGCTCGATAAGCTGCCGCCGGATTTCCTGCGCCGGTAAGTTGCCCAGCGTGGCCCCAGCCATCTCGTGCAAGCTGGTTAGGGGGAACAAGGCTTGGACAGCCAGGGCGTCATCCATCTGAAATTGGTTGACCAGTTCTTCCTGGGTCTGGACGGGTTGGCCGCTGGCGTACTGCTGGACACGGCCGTCCCAAAACTGGGCCGGAAAGAGGGCGGCGTTGAGAACGGTAGGACTGTTGCGCGGCACAAATTGGCCCATAAAGGGGTTGGGTACGACGGTCAGGCCGGTTTTCGGGTCGGTCTGGCCTTCTCGTTTGCGGGGATTGGCGGCGTCTGGGGCCAGGGCGACTTGTTCCACAAAATCGCGGGCCGGGCCAAGCTGATCGCCGCCTGTACCGATGGGCAGGACACGGCCGTCAGCCATTGCCAGCGCCGGGTAATGGCAGGTGGCGCAGGCAATATTCCGGTCGCCGGAGAGGAGGGGATCGAAGAACAGGTCTTGCCCCAGCCGGGCCAGCGGCGTGTCCCCTTCCTTTTGCTCTGCGCCGGGATAGGGTTGCAGGTTGAGGCGTTGGGCGACGGCCGTCAGCGCCGCGTCCAGATCGCCAATTTCCTTGTAAGCAGGGGTGACGGGGACGATGGTGGGGATGGGGTTGGCGGCGCCGGTTGGGTTGTCCGGGGTGAAGGTGATGTGCAGGAGACGGCCGTTAAATACTTCCGTCACGTACAAACTGCCATCCGGCATAGGTAAAACTGCGCCAGGATAGTTCAACTCTGTCACCACTGGCTCCAGCGTGCCGTCTTTTTGCAGGCGGCTCAGACGGCCCGTTTTCTGCTGGTAGCCCATCCCGGAAAAACAGGAGGCGTCTGGCGTGAAGGTGGCAAATTCCAACACCCAGATTGTCCCGTCTGGCCCCTGGGCCACGTCAATGGGCATATTCAGATTGTCTGCTACAGTGCGCTGGTTGCGTTGCTCGTCAATCACCACCAGTTCGCCGCCGCCGGGGGGGAAGGGACAGCCGCCGGTCAGGGTGACGTAATATTCTGCGCCGATGCGGGCGATGCCGGTGGGCACGGGGTCAATACGCAGCTTGTCGTTCGTGGGGTCTACCAGGTCGTCGAAGCGGTGAATGAAGCGGGTACGGACGTCTTCTGTCTCTTTGGCGACGCCGTTTTCGGTGGAATCGGTGACGATGGGGATGCCTTTGGGGTCGAAGGCAATGTCAAACGGATTGCGCAGGCGCACGTTGTTCAGTGGTTCCATCGCCATGCCCAGATCGTCGGCCGTGAGCGGCTGGGCGGGGATGGTTAGCGGTTCGTCTGGCAGGGGGTACGTCCAGAGGCGCCCCGCTTCGTAATTGCCCACGTACAGCGTGCTGCCGTCCGGGGAGATGCCCACCAGGGGAGAGCCGGTCAGGTCGCCGGAGTCCAGGCTGCTTTCAAAGCCGGAAATGAAACGGCCGATTTTCCCGTCAGGCGTCATCAGGCTGATGCCTGCGCTGTCGTCGTTGTTGCCCGTGCCGTCTTCGGCAATCAGCAGGCTGCCGTCCGGCAAGGCGGCCAGGCCGATGGGGGCCAGCAACCCTTCGGCCACGACTGCCACTTGCGGCGTTACGGCTTGCGGCGCTTCCGGCTGTTTTTGGCAGGCGGCCAGGAGGACGAGGAGAAGGAGGGGTACGGCCGTTGTCCAGTGTAACAATTGACGTTTTTGCAGTGAGGTTAACATTTGTGGTAAAAATGTAGGACAATTTTGCAAATTGTCCAAAGGCGATTTACAAAATCGCCCTACATGGTCAAAACGATAGATGGAGCCTAAAATAATGTGCCTGTATTATTGCTCACGAGCGGGAGATTGGCGAATGTTAAAAATTGAAGATGCAGAGGATATTCGGGATGCAAATGAGATTCGTTCCCGGATTGAGCGGGGTGAGGAGGAGACCATTCCGGCGTCTATGATGCGGGCGTTGGTGAATGGGGAACGGCCGTTGCGCCTTTGGCGGAAATACCGGGGATTGACACTTCAGGCATTAGCGGATCGGGTGGGTATCAGCAAATCGTATCTTTCCCAAATTGAAACAGGCGACAGAGATGGTTCTATTGACGTGATGAAACGCATTGCCGCCGCGCTGGACGTTTCTTTGGACGACATTGTTTAAAAAACCCCGACATTTTTGAGCGATTAAAATCGCGGCTACGGTTGCGAAGACCGCCTTCGCGGTCTGGATTCCAGTTGGCGGAGGCCAACTTTGCAGATGTTGCCGCAGTTTCCAACTGCCGCCGCCTATTACCGAAACAATTTTTGAAGGTTCATTGAAATGCCGGGATTTTGCGAATTACAAATTACGCTTCACGTCTTATTCCTCATTTCAAACCCAACAAAATATCCGGCCGGTCGCTAATGATGCCGTCCACGCCCATTTCCAGCATAGCGCGCATGTCGTCCGGGTCATTGACTGTCCAGGGGACGACTTGCAGGCCCAGCTTGTGCGCTTTGCTGACCAATGGCTCTGTTAACGTGCTGTATTTGGGGGACCAGAGGTTGGCCCCGTTAGCGGCGATCTCCGGCAGGTCGGCCGAACCGGCCTGGCGACTGAGGGCGGCCAGACGAATGGTGTCGTTGACGCTGCGGATAGCCCAAAGGGAGCGAAAGTCGAAGCTCTGGATGATGACGCGGTCTTCCAGGCCATACTCGTCCACCAAGCGCAGGATTTCCAGTTCAAAGGGGCCGGGGTTACGGCCGTCGAAACCGTCGTTAATTCCTTTCGGGCTGTCCGGCTTGCGTTTGGTTTCCATGTTGAACTGCACTTGGGCAGCATTGGCCCGCTGGGCCTCACTTTTTTCCTCTGATTGGCTGTACGCCTGGACAAAATCGAAAAGTTCAGCCAGAGCGACGGGGCGATAATCACTGCCAGCCAGGGCTGTGGGGGCGTTGTCCTGATCCGGGAAGGCGTTTTTGTCCGGGTTGCGGTCACATTGGTATGCTTTTAGCTGTTCCAGGATGAGTTGGCTGATCATCAGGGCGTCGCCCCATTTAACCAGGCTGTCGGGGTCGGGTGTGTCTGTATCGCTGCCCGGATCGAGGCGGCATTTATCTTTCTCTATTTTGTCATCGTGCCAGAGAACGACGACGCCGTCGCTGGTGTAGTGCAGGTCGAGTTCCAGAGTATCTACGCCCAGGTCCAGGGCGGTTTCAAAGGCGGGCAGGGTGTTTTCCGGTTTGAGGCCGCGCGTGCCGCGGTGGCCTTGGGCATCTATGTTTTCGAGGAGAGTACGGGAGATCATGGTTAGAGGGGGGGCGGTTACGGCCGTATCATTCACTGTTTCTGTGGTGGATACGGCCGTGCTGCAAGCTGTCATCAATAAGATAAGGCCAAAGCCAAGTAATAGTTTCTTCACGTCTTTCTCCAAATAGAGAAGTAAAAAGGGTTGGGTTGCGGCGTATTGCCTGACAACCCAACCCTGTGTGTCACTTTCCAGATTGGTTCAATCTTCAAGATTGAACCAATCTCAATTAGTTATCAAAGAATTGGTTGTAATCTGACAATTCCTGATTAGCCTTTTCGGCTGCTTCGTCGAGTGCTTCTTGCGGTGTGAGGCCATCATCCAGAACACGGCTGTAAGCGTCTACGATGAACTGGCGGATAGCCGGGAACGGGCCCGCGCGACCGCCCAATACGGCGTAATTCGGCGAACCGTCATCCAGCGTGGTTTTGGTCGTTTCCAACTGTTTGATGGCCGTGACAAAGTTGGGGTTTTCTTCCCAGAACTTTTGCAGATCAGGATCGCTGGCGACGTCGGTGCGGACCGGGAAGTAGCCGGTTCCCGTGTGCCAGGTGACTTGCTGTTCTGGCTGAGCCATGAATTTCATAAAGTCCCAGGCGGCGTCATTCAGGGTTTCATCCTGGGCATCAATGAGCCACAGAGCCGCGCCACCGATGATGACGCCATTGCGATCACTGCTGTC
The DNA here is from genome assembly GCA_024278255.1 of Chloroflexota bacterium. Classification (GTDB taxonomy): domain Bacteria; phylum Chloroflexota; class Anaerolineae; order Promineifilales; family Promineifilaceae; genus JAJRTP01. The sequence continues at coordinate 6,248 of JAJRTP010000619.1, forward strand.
GCTGTGAGGAATGAAGGCCGTGCCTACCTCAAAGTCGGAAGATTCCTGGAAGCCGCGTGCCCCGGCTGTAGAGTCGAAGATCATGGCAGCCTGGCCGGCTGTGAAGGCAGCATCGGTGTCGGTCCAGGTTTTGCCCAGATTGGGAGCGTAGCCATCAGCATACAGACCGGTGAGAAAATCGAAGACTTCCACGCCCTGGCCTTCATTGAATACGGCATTTTGAGCGCGACCGGTACGGCCGTTATTCTCATCAAAGTAGAGGCCGCCGCTGTTCGCCAGAATCTGCTCGAAGTACCAGCCAACCTGACCCAGAGTCACACAGAATTCTGTGCCTGCTTCCTGAATGGCGTCACAGTATTCCAGGAAATCGCTGAACGTCCAATCTTCCGGCGGCTGTTCTAGCCCGGCGGCGTCAAAGATTTCTTTGTTGTAATAAACGATGGGCGTACTGCTGTTGAAAGCCATGGCCACCATACCGTTTTCGTCTGAATAATAATCTTTGACAGCGGGGAGAAAGACGCTGTCATCAAAGTTGTCTTTTTCCATCAACTGCCAGGCAGGGATGAGGCGACCGGTATCAATCATGGTTTGTGAAGCCAAATCGAAGTTTTGGGTGATGTTGGGTTCTGTACCGGTGTCAAAGGAAGCCAGGAGGGCGTTGTAAGTATCGTCGTAGCTGCCC
>JAJRTP010000620.1 GCA_024278255.1 Chloroflexota bacterium
ATATATCTGTTCAGGTTTGCCTTACCCTAATAATCCGTAAGTCTCCGCCGCCTGCTTTGTTTGCAACAGTTGTCCAGCCGTCAAGCGGGTCGGCGAGAAAGGGTGGAGTTGGGGCGCACTGTCTCCTGTAACCAAAGCCGCCAGGAATTCACCAACGGCCGGGCTGATTTGAAAGCCCTGCCCGCTAAATCCCGTGGCACAATACAACCCCACCACGTCAGGCCAGCCGCCAATAACAGGCTGCCAGTCGGGAGAAATGGTCATAATGCCCGCCCATCCCGTGAGCAGTTCACCGTGCGCCAATGACGGGTAACGCTGTGTCAATCGTTCCATTGTCCACAATAAATAATCATCAGGCACATAACCGGGCCCGTCATCGGGGTCAAGGGGATCGTAGCCAATCTGGGGATTGATGGAACCCAGAAGGGTGAGGCCGCCGATTTCCGGCCGGGCATAAATGCCCAATATCAGGTCAAGCAGGCTGTGGTGCGCCGGGCCAAAGGTGGACGGCCGTCGTAAACACACCACCGGATGGCGCACAGGCTGTAAATCAAGCCGGATGTTGGCCGTCCGCAGCAGCGGGCCGCTCCAGGCCCCGGCGGCCACGATGACGACGGGGGCGGTGATGGGGCCTACGGCCGTAGCCACCCCCAGAATCCGTTCCCCTTTACGCAGCAAACCCGTCACCGCCCGCCCCTGCTGCACAATCACACCCAACCGCCGCGCTGCCTCAGCAAACGCCTGCGTTGTCAATACCGGATCAGCATAACCCGCCTGGGGCGCAAAACTGGCTGCGGTGATGCCATCAAGCACCATCTCCGGTTCCAGCACAGCTAATTCAGCCGGCGTGAGCAATTGGATGTTTACCCCGGCAGTTTGCATGTGGGCTACGGCCGTAACCAACCCAGCCTCTTGCGCCACCCCCGCCAACACCACCAACCCCGTCTGCACAAAACCGCACGGCGCGTCCAACAACGCATCACCCTGCCGGAAAAATGCCGCGCTGCGGGCAAAAAGTTCTACCGCATGGGGCTGAAACGTCAGCCCGTCAATGCTGGCCACCGACCGCCCGGTACTGCCGCCACCCAGCGCCTCCCGCTCCAGCAGCACAATCCGCCCCGCCTGCCGCTGTGCCAGATGCCAGGCGATACTCGCGCCCATCACGCCCCCGCCCACGATGATGATGTCTGCTGTTTCTGGCATACCAATGTGTCCGTGGAGATTGGTTCAAACTTGGAGATTGAACCAATCTGCGTAATGGTGCCAGGCACGGGGCAAAACGGCCTTAGTTGGCTAGATTCGTGCGCCCCGTGCCTGGCACTACCCAAACCTGTTAACCGAAATAAAACTCACCCTTCCTAGTAATCAAGCGGAAAAATCATCCCGGCAATTTCCCACGGCTCGGCCAGCCGTTTCATGGGGCAGTCATTGGCCCGCATTTGCAGCCACTCCTCCCCGGTCAAGCCATCCAATGCCCCCACTTTACCCGCCACACCGCGCACCATGTCCGTCAGCGTGTTGCCAGGGCAAACGGCGTTGGCCGTCGCGCCGTAGGGAGCCAATTCCATCGCCACCGAGCGCGTCAAACCAATCACGCCGCTCTTGGAAGCGGAATATTCGGCCGAGGCCGGCCAGCTTGTTCTTCCGGCCATCGAGACAAGGCAAAGCCACTGCTTCCACACCCAAATTGCGACAGGTTACGGCCGTGGCCTCATTCGCCGCCTCCGCCACATCCAAACACGCCACTTTGGCCCCTTCTTCCGCAAAGCGCAAGGCGCACGCCTCGCCAATCCCATTCGCCGCGCCGGTAATGACCACCACTTGATCTGTGAATCGTTTCATATGCCATCCCCTTTGTAAATCGAATTGGGTTCGTATCATTAGATTTTCGCCAAGAGTACAGCGAATTGGGGAATGAACGAATTTTCTCGACTCGATAAGTAAATTCGTTTTCTCCTGAATTCGCTGTACTCTTTGACACTAACAAATAGAATTCGATACGCGATTTACAAAATCGCGCTACGATCTGCTATTCAAAATCCCCATCACCTCATCAATCGAAGCATCCTCATGAATTAAGGCCGCTACCGCTGCCGTCATCGCCTGCGGATCATCTGCCTGGAAGATGTTGCGCCCAATCGCTACGCCTACAGCGCCCACATCCAGCGCCGCCCGGATTTTCTCCAGCATGACCCGCTCGCTGCCCTTCTTCGCCCCGCCCAAAATCACCGCCGGGACGTAGCAGCCGGCCGTCACCTGCTCAAACCCATCCGCGTAAGGGATTTTCATCCAGTCCGACCCCAATTCCGCTCCCACGCGGGCGGCAATAGCCACACTTTCGGCCGTGCGCATTTCCGCCGGGCTGTCGAAACCGCCGGGAACCATCTCCCCCATGACAGGGATGCCCCAGGCATGCGCTTTGCCGATGACCTCCGCCAGCCGCCCCAATGATTCCGCTTCGTCGGGCGCGCCGGGAAAAGCAGAAACGGCCACTGCGTCCGCTCCCAAACGGAGGGCATCCTCTACCGTGTAAAACAGGCCGCCCTGCCCCATGTCACCCAGTTTGGTGCCGCCCCCATCCAACCGCAAAATCAGCCCCAGCGAGGCAATCTCCTGAGCAAAACGGGTAGCAGTGCCGTAAGAGGTCAGGATGGCATCGGCCCCGCCCGCCACGATTTTTTGCAGGGTGGTTGACGGCCGTTCCATCCCCCTCGCCGGCCCGTCAATCATCCCATGATCAAAAGCTACAATTAAAGCCCGTCCATCCGGACGAAATATACGATTCAAACGACGTGTAACAGACATTTTTTATCCTTTTTAGAAATTGCTGCTTGAGTATTCACCACAGAGGCACAGAGACACAGAGGTTTTTCTCCGTGCCTCTGTGTCTCTGTGGTTTGTTCTCTCAAGCAATCCTCGCGAATAATTCGGGGGTGATTTGGTATACGGCCGTTTCCCCCGCAAAGAAACGACGCAATTCTTCCACCGCCAGCTCCCCCATCCGGTTACAATTCTCAATGCAGCCGGCAATGTGGGGCGTGACAACAACATTGGGCAACGTGCGTAAGGGGCTGTCCGCCGCGGGTGGTTCGGGATCGGTCACGTCGAGGAAGGCAAAGAAACGGCCGTTTGCCAATTCCCGCACCAATGCC
>JAJRTP010000621.1 GCA_024278255.1 Chloroflexota bacterium
AGAGCTACATCTTGCAGCCAGTCCGGCAGTTCGCCCCCGGCTAAATCATCCGGGATGTCCTCGAAGGCGTCCGGCAGTTCGGATTCGGTCAAAAACGCCGCGGGTAAGGAACTGTCATGCTGCAAGGCAGCTTCGCTGGGGCGCATACTGGAAATCCAGTCCGGCAGTTCCTCATCGGTGGCGATAGGCGGGGGTTCGGCTATTTCGTCTACGCCCTCGTCCGGCGTTTTTTCGGTGTCGTCCAGTTGGCTCAACCATTCGGGCATCTCGCCAGCTTCTGCGTCGGAATCAAAGAGCGTGTCCATGGCCCATTCTTCCGCTTCGGCGGGGGATTCCAGTTCTTCGAGCAGGGAGGGGGGCGGTTCGGAGACGGCCGTTTCCTCAACAATTGCTTCCTCTTCCAGACCAGCCTCAGGGGTTTCCGGTTCCGGTAATTCCGGTTCGGAATCCTGGGCTTCGATGATGAGTTGGCCGGTGCTGATGGCTGCCAAATCTGCCAGCCAGTCCGGTTCCTCGTCTGCGTCGCGGGGAGCGTCTGCTTCTTCTTCATCGGTTGACGCGGCGGCCGCGGCTGCGGCCAAAACGCCAGTGTCCACCAGATCGGCCGTCCAGTCCAGGTCTGCCGCATCGGGAAGCGCGTCTTCGTCTATGAAGTCGTCTTCAGCAGTCTCGGCTACCAGGGATTCACCTTCCAATTCGGCCGTCATTAACCATTCAGGCAGTTCTTCTTCCGGTTCTTCGGCGAAGAGGCGGGCAAACTCGTCTTCTGCTTCCTCAATGGCTTCTTCGGAAATAAATATTTCTGGCGCCAGTTCAGCTTCTGTTTCCGGTTCAGCCTCCACTTCTGGCTCAGCTTCAGGTTATGGCTTTACTTCCTGAACGGACTCTGTTTCCGATTCTGGCTCTGTTTCTGGGACGGACTCTGCTTCAGGGGTTTCTTCGGAAGCGACAACTGCGGCAGCCAATAAGGTATCGGCCGGTTCGATGATTTCGGGTTCGGTTGGTTCGGGTTCATCCAGCCAGGCCAGGTCGGGTTCTGCGGCCGTTTCGTCGGCGGGGGCTGGCTCTTCGGTGGGGGACACGGCCGTATCCTCACCTTTGTCTGCTGCTGGTTCATCCAGGCTGGTCAACCAATCTGTCAGGCCGGATGTTTCTTCTACGGCCGTTTCTTCTGCTGTCGGGCTGGTTTCGTCTTCCAGTTCTGTCAGCCAGCCAGTCAGGCCATCGCTAATTTCCTCGTCAGTCAGGTCTTGTTCCTCGGCCGGGGCAGCGGGTGGCTCCAGTTCCTCGGAAGCGTCCAGGAATAAGCCGGTCAGGCCGGTTTCGGCATCTTCTGGTAGCAGTTCGCCGGAATCAGCCAGCCATTCTGTCAAACCCTGACTCAAATCGGCCGATTCATCCCCTTCTTTGGCGGCTGGCGCTGTTTCCAAATCAAACAGCCAACTGGTCAGGCTGTCGTCTATGGCTGCACCGCCGGGGTCTGTTTCTGTCAACCAGTCCGGCACTTCGATTTCGTCTGCGGCCGGTTGGGCTGATGGTTCTGATTGCACGGGGGGCGATTCCGGTGGGGGAACGGCCGTATCCGCCGGGGGCGTAGTAGCTGGTTCACCTTCCGGCTCTGCCTCCGGTTCGGCCAGCCAATCGGGTAAATTGGCTTCACCGGCCGCTTCCAGTAAATCATCCGGCTGGGGTAAATCTTCCGAATTTTCTATCAGGTCACGATATAGTTCGGTGGAGATAACGGTAGGGGCATGGATGATGGGTTTGGATTCATGAACCAGCCAATCCGGCAAATCGCCCGTTTTATCTTTTTCCGGTTTTAATTCTTCCACAGGGGGCAAATCTTCCGGAGGCGGTTCATCCGTCGGTTCGGTTTCGCCAGTACGCAGCCAGTCAGGTAAGGTCAGAGGGTCCAAATCCCCGGTTTCACCCGGTTTGCGGGTGGGTAAAGTAAAGGCCCCGGAACCGGCAGCCGGTTCTTCAGGTTTGGGTTCTTCCGGTTTGGGCGTGTCGGGGATGAGGCGGGTACCGCATTCGTCGCAAAAAACCCGGTCGTGGGCATTGGCTGCGCTGCAATTGGGGCACATGATGTGGGTGCCCAACGGTAATTTCTCGCCGCAATTATTGCAGAATTTGCTGCCGTATGGGTTTGCGTAGCCGCAATGTTTGCAAATCTTTTCGTGACTCATGGGTTACTTGTTATACGGCCGTTCTAAACCAATCAAAATCCGAATGCTGAGTAAAATGGCGCCCAAGGCAATGCCAAGCAACAGCCCGCGCATACCGGCCAGAACGATGATATTTTGGATAACTTGCTGCACCTGCCTGATAATCTGATTGATGTTTTGCGGCAGTAATGTGCTGACTACCAAGGCGTTACTTACCAGAATCAAAATCGCTGTCAGGATGAAAAGAATAGACCAGATGGTGCGCTGGCGTTTGAGCATTTGAAAACCGGCAAACAACAGGAAAAAGGCCAGCAAGGAGGCCAGCGCCGCTTCCAGGGGAGCCAGCACCCAGTTGAAGGTTGTTTGCACGCCGTTGTCCGTCAGGCCCATATTATCGGTAACGGCCAGGATGAAGACGCCCAGCATACTGAGTACTAAAATGGCGCTGTAGAAGTTCTTCTTTTTAATAGTGCGGCTGGAATGAACGTAGAGCAGGTTGAGGATGCCCAGCAGAAGGGCAAAACCGGCGATGAACCCAGCCCAACCCAGCATCAGGTTGTTGAGGGCAGGCAAATTGAATAACAGCCCCAACAATGTGAGGCCGCCGAAGAGTATGGCGATGAAAATGGGGATGCCTTTTTTTGCGTTCATCCTGGTAACTGGTAATTGGGTAATGGGGGTAATTGGGTAATTACCTGATTACTCAATTACTTTCACAATACAAAACTTAATACGGCCGTAACTAAAATACCTGCGGCAATCACCCAACGCAGGATGTCTTGTAATTTCAGGCTGGCTAGCTGCTGGGGCGCTTGTTCCAGGTAGGCCCCGGCGGCCAGAAGTTCTTCGCCGATGAGCAGGTTGTCGGTAACGGCCGTTGCCAAAGCCAACGCATTCGGGTCATCCGAGCCAATCACCTGGTCAATCTGCTTGCGGTCGGCTGCTTCGGTGATGATACCCAATTCCGAGCCAAAACGGCCTACCATCACATTGCTGGTCACTTTTTCCTGATGGATGAGGCTGGCTACACCGCCGCTGTAGGCAAAGGCGTCCGTGTTGTCGGCAATAAATTGGGTGGCGGTGGCATCGTAGTCGGCTGACCGGCCGGCCTGATGATAACCGTGAACCATGCTGCTCTGGGCTGCCGTCAGCAGGGTGCCATCTGCCAGCGTAACCAGAGGCGGGGTGCTGTTGGCGCAGCCGTCTTTGGCCACATGATCCAGAACGGTGAGGGCGGAAATGCTGGCCGGGCTGGCGTCGCCGATTAAGCTGGCCCGGCCCAGGGTGATGTGTAGTTGGCTGCCGCTTTCAATGGCTCGGCCTACCTGGCCCCGCAGTCCGGCATACCCGCGTAACGGCCGTAAAGCCACCACACTGCCAGCCTGAATCCGGCGCATTAACAGCACCAGAATCAGAATTAAAACAGCGATAATGACCAGGGTAATGACGGGCGTCATGGGTTAAGATTCTCCTGCTTCCAAGCGGTTAATGAGTGCCTGTACGGCCGTGGGATTTTCCAGGACACGAGCCGTGTTGGCAATGGTTTGCCGGGGCATAAATAAGGAGAGAGCCGGTTGGGCGGCCCATAAAACTTGACCACCCAAAAAGGACAACGGCCGTCCCACTTCCAGGGCGATGAGGGCTGGCGTGCCCAGTCCGTGCTGCTGTAAAATGTCTGCCAGATGATCCAGCCAGGCATCTTGTTGTCGGCCGGTAATTTCATCCTGTTCAGATGGTAAAATCATGGTGTTCCTTATGCCCGTTGGCGGTGGTGCATGGCACTTCTGGGCACCATTTTTATTTATGTTGACGTAACATAATGTTATGAATCGGAGTATAGCACGTTTGCAAAACAGTGTAAAGCGGCGAGCGGCGCTCAAACAGTCCAGTAGTTCTTTGGTACTATCGGTCTGATTTCGTATAATGTCAGGGGGAATTGTTGAGTCTTGTGAGGTGACTATTGCGGGTTAAAGTTATTCTGAATCCCTATGCTGATAACGGGCATGGACGGCAAAAAATCGAGATAGTGGAGGCGGCGGCACGGCCGTATGGCGGCGTAGATTTGGTGCTGACGGAACGGCCGCAGCATGGCATGGATTTGGCGCGGCAGGCGGCCGAAGACGGGTATGATGTAGTGGCTGCGGCCGGCGGTGACGGGACGGTGAGTGATGTGATGAACGGGCTGATGCAAGCGCAAAATCCGGCAGCCCGTTTGGGCATTATTCCGGTAGGATCGGGTAATGATCTGGCCTGGAATTTAGGTGTGCCGCAGGACGTGGCTACGGCCGTGCAGCGCGTATTCACCGGCAGCCCTATGAAGATTGATCTGGCGTATGTGGAAAATGAGTATGGCTACGGCCGTTTTGCCGACAATAATATCGGTGTTGGTTTTGACGCTACGGTCGTCATAGAGACAGAAACCATTACCCGCTTGCACGGTTTCCCTATGTATTTTCTAGCAGTATTGCGCACTATCTTCTTCTTTTTTAATACCCCTTATTTACAGATGCGGTTCGATGAAGAAGAAGCAGCTCAGGAAGCGCTGTTTGTGGCCTTTGGCTTGGGGCGACGGCATGGCGGCGGCTTTCTTCTCACACCGGACGCCCGCCATGATGATGGCCTGATTGATACTTGCACCGTCAACCCCGTCAGCCGCCCTACCATGATTAGAATGCTGCTTAAAGTAATGAAGGGAACGCACGTCACCTCTCCCTTCGTCACCATGCGCCAAAATCAAAAGATCACCATCAAATCTGATGCGCCGCTGCCCATTCATGTTGATGGGGAGATGTTTGCCTATCCCAAAGACAATGTGCGGCAAATAACGGTCACTTCTTTGCCAGCCGCCATTGAAGTTGTTATTTGACGTGAGGTGTGATGTGTAATATCCCAATTACCCAATTACCCAATTCCTGTTGTACAATATTGAAAAGGAGATGATGATGCCTGTTCGACGGATGCTGCCTTTTCTTTTACTCAATATTGTGGTGTCGGCTGTAGTGGTGCTGGCAATTTTGTATTTCTGGGATAATCGCAGCCCGAAAGCGGAAAATAGTGCGATGGCTGAGGAAACGGCCGTTGCCTCCCTCCCTATCACCAACACCAACCGACTGGCCCAATCAGACATCCCGCCCACAGAAACGCCGGAACCGGACGAGGGACCGACTGTCCACATCGTCAAAGCTGGGGACACGCTGGGGATTATCAGCAACCTCTATTCCGTGCCCATGGACGACATCATTGCTGCCAATAGTCTGGCAAACCCGAATATCCTTTCGGTTGGGCAAGAGTTGGTGATTCCTATTGGCGGTTTGGCTACGGCCGTACCGGAAGCAGAACCTACGGCCGTGCCGGAGACAGACGTCTTGCCTACACCTATCGCTACAGAACCGGTTGTGGTGGGGAATGACGTGACAGTGGAGATTACGGCCGTTATTGCCCCCGGCCAACTGGAAGATGAAGCCGTGCAAATTCGCAATACCGGCGCGGACCCGGTGGCTTTGTTGGGCTGGAAATTGGCGGATAGAGACGGCCGTTTCTACAAATTCGGCCAGGCCACCCTCTTCGGCGGCAGCGTAGACATTCTTGTCCACAGCAAAGCCGGCCAGAACAGTCCCACCGATTTTTACTGGGGCCTAACCGAACCCGTCTGGGAATCCGGCGAATTGGTCACATTATTGGACGCTGAAGACAACATCGTGACGACGTTTACCGTTCCGTGAATCAGTGTGCAGTGTTCAGTAAAAGCCACTATACACTGCACACTGAAAACTGATTACTGAACACTAAAAAGGGAGTCTCTCATGCGTGGCGTATACGATAGAAAAGGCGAACAATTTGCTTACTTACAGGGGGACAAGCTGTTCACCGTAGATGGCGAGCCAACCGGCTACCTGCGCGGCGAATATATTGTTGATTTGCAAGATAACCGCGTCTGGCGGCTTGTGGGCGATGGTCTGCATTCTCTGGATGGCTCAGAAACCATCGGCTACATCGGCCCGGAAACTCAGCCGGACTACGATTATTAAAAGAATAAACCACGAATCCCATAGTTTTTATCCGTGTTCATCCCTTTATCCGTGTGATCCGTGGTTCAAGACTGATAGGAGAAAGCAATGCGATTAGGCGCACATATCAGCGTGGCTGGCGGCGCGTACAAAGCGTTTCAGCGTCGCCGGGAGGCGGGCTGTGAGTCCATCCTCATCTTTACCAAGAGTAACCGGCAGTGGAAAGCCAAGCCCATCACCGAAAAAGATGTGGAAAAGTACCAACAGGCAGCCGCAGAATACGGTGACATTTATCCTGTCGCCGTTCACGCCAGTTACCTGATTAACATCGCCTCACCCAAGCCGGACTTATGGGAGAAATCATACCTGGCGCTGCGGGAAGAAGTGGAACGGGCGGCTGCTTATGATATTCCTTTGCTCACGTTTCACCCCGGTTCGCATATGGATCGATCTGTAGAGGAAGGGTTGGATAACATTGCGGTAGGGTTGCGGCGGCTTTTGGCGGAAACGGCCGTAACCGCCCCCAACGTCACCATCTGCCTGGAAACCATGGCCGGGCAAGGCACCAATCTGGGCTACAAATTCGAGCATCTGGACTACCTTATTAAAGAAGCCGGTAATGACGAACGGCTAGGCGTCTGTTTCGACACCTGCCACGTCTTCGCCGCTGGTTACGACATCCGCTCTCCGCAAGCATATGAAGACACCATGACTGAATTCGACCGGATCATCGGTCTGGATCGACTCAAATTTTTTCATCTCAACGATAGCAAATTTGAATTTGACCAGCGCAAAGATCGCCACGCCCACATCGGTGATGGTTACATTGGCTTGGAAGGGTTTGCCAATTTCGTCAACGATCCCCGCTGGGCCGATTATCCCGGCCATCTGGAAACGCCCAAAAAGGAAACAGACGACGAGGGCAATGAGATTGAAATGGACCCGGTCAATTTAGCCAGGCTGCGGGAATTGATACGGCCGTAACCCTCAAGCAACTCTAAATCGCCAGTAATACCTGGTGCAGCATCTACACAACACAAGCCGGACTCAGCCTGAGTCCGGCTTTTTTCTGCCCACATTTATGCTTCATGCCCCGCCAAAAGATAGACCCGTATAGTCTATTATTCCTAATTCTTTCCATTTCCTGCCAGTGTCAGGAGTTCCGTCAGAACTTCTATATATAAATAAGTATACGTTCAATTAAATTTACATAATCAAAATATATCAGGCAAGCCGAAATTTAACCCGTGCTTGCCAATTTTATTGTCTTAATACTTAAAGCAGGAGTTTGTGATGTCATTGGAACCGGTAAATTTATCTGCATTATTGTTTAGCATAGTTTTAGTGATTGGTTTGGTATTGGTATGGTGGAAACGGCCGTTGCCTACGGCCGTCAAGCGATTCGGCCTTGCCTGGATGCCCTTGTTTGCCATTCTTCTGGCAGCAGCCTTGTCTATTGTCAATCTCCTGCCGGCTGCCGCCCAGTCCGGCGGTGACACCGTCACTATTGAAAAAACATTTACCAACAATGGTACATACCTGCAAGTGCAGTCTGGCGAACCCTTCATCTATGAACTCAAATACAGTTGCGCCCTTATCACGCAAAACGCCAACTGCGATGATGCCACCATTGTAGACGACTTGCCCCCCGAACTGGAATTTGTTTCCGCCGCCCCCTTCCCCGGCGCTAACATCGTTTACGACCCCGGCTTGCACCGCGTCACTATTACCTTTCCCGATGGTGTCGGCCCTGGTCAGGATGGCTTGAACGCGGGCGATACTGGCCTCATCTCTTTCCGCGTTCGGTTTATTCCTGGAACGTTGGGCAGCGTAACGGCCGATAACTTCGCCACCATCAC
>JAJRTP010000622.1 GCA_024278255.1 Chloroflexota bacterium
CGTTTCCGAGTCCCCGATTTTAATATCGGACAGGTCTACAACGGCCGTACCCACATTCGCCACTTCAATCCACTCCGCCGCCTCATCCGCTCCCGGCACATTATAGTAAACTTCTGTGATGAGCAATCGCGCAGTATCAACCTCACTCTGTGCCAGCACAGCCAGCGGCAAAAGAACCAACAACCCTATAACAATCACATAAAACGGCCGTTTCCACATATCTGCCTCCCAAATAATCTGTATAATCATCCCAATAAATGACGCCCAAGTGTACATGATTTCTATCCTTGTCACCGTATGACAATACGCACCCGACGCTTTTCGATTTTCTGGTAAAATCTCAGCCAAAACAAGCCAAAACAATGAGAGGTATAACCTATGAACGAAACAACAGAAACAGTTCACTGTCTAAATTGTAACCGTCCGGAAACAGAAATCCCTCTGGTTTTGCTGCGCTTCAACGGCCGTCAAACATGGATTTGCTCCCTCTGCCTGCCGGTTCTCATTCACAAACCGCAGCAGTTGGTGGGCAAGCTGGAAGGCATGGCCCAGATTAACATCAGCGAGCCTGTCACTCCATGAAATATTTATCAACAATCCACCGATTACTGAAAACTGATTACCGATTACTTGTTGTTGGCCTGCTCACGGCCGTATTCCTGGCCGCCTGTTCAGGCACGCCGTCCGCCCCCACAGCCACACCACCACCTGCACTCAACACACCCACGGCCGTACCCCAGGACACCGCGTACCCCGCGCCGACGGCCGTGCCCACTAACAACCCCTACCCCGCACCCACAACAGGTGTGCCGCCCACCGCCTATCCCGCCCCGCAAGACACCAGCGGCATCCCCACCTACACCTACCGGGTCATCAACAGCTACCCCCACGACCCCAACGCCTTCACCCAGGGCCTGCTTTGGGATGACGGCGTTTTTTACGAAAGCGCCGGACTGTACAACCAATCTTCTCTGCGGCGGGTAGACCCGGAAACTGGCGAGGTATTGCAACTTCAGGGCGTGCCGCCGGAGTATTTTGCCGAAGGGCTGGTTTTGTGGGATGACAAACTAATCCAGCTTACCTGGCAGGAAAACACCGCCTTCATTTACGACAAGGACAGTTTTGAGAAGCTGGGTGAGTTCAGCTATCCGACCGAGGGGTGGGGCATTACGCACGACGGCCGTAACCTGATCATGAGTGACGGCACAGCCAACCTGTACTTCCGCGACCCGGAAACATTTGCTGAAACCGGCCGCATCGAAGTACGCGACGCCAACGGCCCCGTCGTCCGCCTCAACGAACTGGAATACATTGACGGCGAAATCTGGGCCAACGTCTGGCAAACCAGCCGCATTGCCCGCATAGACCCGGCCACCGGGCAAGTAACCGGCTGGATTGACCTGAGCGGCATTCTGGACAACACCACCCTCACCCAGCAAGCTGACGTCCTCAACGGCATCGCTTACGACGCAGAAAACGGCCGACTCTTCATCACCGGCAAACTGTGGCCCACCTTATTTGAAATCGAACTAATACCTGATGCGTGATGCGTGATACGTTAGGATCAATCACGCATCACGCACCAAGGAAAAAACATGTCAGACCAAAACAACTACACCTTTATAGAAAACCTCCCGGCCCTGCTGCCGGAAATTATGGCCGACAGTATCGTCAGCCGCACCGTATATCAGGACAAACAGATGCGCCTGATCCTGTTCGGCTTTGCCGCCGGGGAAGAACTGACGGAACATACGGCCGCTTTCCCCGTCGCCTTGCATTTCATTGCCGGAGAAGCCACCGTCGTCCTGGGCGAAGACGAATACCAGGTCAAACCGGGCGCCTGGCTGCACATGCCTGCCCGCCTGCCCCACAGCGTCAAAGCGGAGACGGCCGTCACCATGTTGCTTTATTTGTTCATGGGAGGGTAAAATGGCCCGGACGATGGAGAAAAAAACGCAGCCCCGATTCCGCAAACAAATCCTGATCCCGGCCGAACACGGTTCCTGGTCCTGGCTCTTTGTCCCTTACCTAGTGGGCGTCGGCGTCGCTGGAACGTACTCCCTGGTTGAATTTCTGGTGCTGGTGGCCGGATTGTCCGTCTTCCTCATGCGCCAGCCAGGGATGGTCATGAGCCGGGCGCGTACCGGCCGGGGCCGCCGCAGTGACGGCCCTATCGCCGCCCGCATCCTGGTCATTCTCAGCCTAACGGCCGTCCTTTCTCTGGCCGGTCTGCTCCTCCTCGGCGTCACCGACATTCTCTGGCTGACAATTCCGGCCGTCATTATCGTGATTTTGTATCTGGCCGCTGCCACCAGCCGCCAAACCAGCGTCCGTATCTTGTGGATGGAGATTGTGGGGGCAGCCGGCCTGGCGCTGATGGCCCCGGCAGTAATGATTGCCGCCGACGGCCGTATCACCCCGGCCGCCTGGTCTGTCTTCTTCCTGATGGCCTGGCAAAACGTCCTCAGCGTCTTCTACGTGCGCCAGCGCATCGCCGACACGCACCAGCGGGAAGGCAGCCGTATACCATCGCTTGCCGGGAGTGTGGTGGGGGTGA
>JAJRTP010000623.1 GCA_024278255.1 Chloroflexota bacterium
ACAATAACTGAGTTCACGTGCAGCGTATCTGTCGCTTCTGTCGTCGCTTCCTGAATAATCCGGCTGACTTCTCCCTGAATGTAGGGGATATAGTTGACCACGTAGTTATCTACCAGTTCGGCAATGGCGCTGGCAAAAGCTTCGTCTATTCTTTCATCGTAATCAATGCCCTCTCCCATCAGGATTTTGCGGCGCTCGCTGTAGATGGCTTGGCGCTGTTTGTTCATCACGTCGTCGTATTCGACGATGTTTTTCCGCATGTCGAAGTTGAACCCTTCCACCCGTTCCTGGGCATTGGCGATCATTTTGTCCAGCACACCAAATTCCAGAGGCATATCTTCCGGGATGCTGGACATGACGCCTTTGTTCATCCAGCTTTTCAGCCGCTCGCCGCCAAAACGGCGCATCAACTCATCTTCCAGGGAAAGGAAGAAGCGGGAGGAGCCGGGATCACCCTGCCGGGCAGCACGGCCGCGTAACTGGTTGTCAATGCGGCGGGATTCGTGCCGTTCGGAGCCAATGACGTGCAGGCCGCCTAACTGCCACACTTCTTCCCGTTCCTGCCGGGTTTGCTCCATCACTTCTTCGATGCGGTCAATCCATTCTGGCCCCAGGGCGGGGATTTCGGCGGTAATTTTTTCTGCTTCGGCCCGATTGCCGGCTAAAGTAGCCCGGATGAGGGCAGCGCGAGCGTTGTAATGTTTGTCGAAGACCATTTCCCCTAAAAATTGGGCGGCCTGGGCGGTGTCTTCGTGGATGCGTTGGTAACGGCCGTACAAATCCCACTGCCGCGCCGCATCTTCCGCCAAAGCCACATCCTTATCAATCTCCTCCAGATAATCCCGCGCTTCCGCCGAGAACCCACTGTGAACCAGGCGCAGCACCTTGACCACATCGTTGTACTCCACGTCATAGGCCGCCCCCAGCTTTTTAGCCAGATAGCCAATCACCTGAATCTTCTCAATTTCCACCAGCGCCGCATCCATCTCTTTCTTCATGGACAGCAGCCAATCTACCAGTTCTTCGCTCAGTTTGGGATGGCTGTTGGCGTACTCGCGGGCGGCCGTTTCTCCTTCATCCAGGAGTTTGAAAGCCAGTTGGTGCAGCGTACCCCGCTTAAACATCTCCGTTTCCAGCAGGTCGGCAGACATACCTTCCGGGTTGCCTCCCAGCAAAATATCCGTACCACGCCCGGCCATATTGGTAGAAATGGTCACCGCCCCTTTACGGCCGGCCTGGGCCACAATCAGAGCTTCAGATTGATGAATCTTGGCATTCAGCACAGCATGGGGAATCCCTTCCTGATTCAGCATCCGGTGAATCAATTCCGAATGTTCTACCGACGTAGTACCTACCAGAATCGGCCGGCCAATTTCATTAACCCGCTTAATCTCCCGAATAATCGCTTTGTCTTTAACATCTATATTGCCATAAATCTGGTCTTTGTAATCTGTCCGCTTGAAGAAAACTGGTTCGCCCGTGTCCGGGTCACAGTACATCACCTTCTCCGCGCTTTCATCCTTTTCCTTTTTCTCTACCAGGCCCATTTCACCTTTGTCCACAATGTATTGCACATTGGTGGGCAGCGGCGTAACGCCCAACTCATAAATCTCGTCAAACTCCTCAGCGTCCGTGAGCGCTGTACCGGTCATACCGCCTAATTTTTCATAGAGGCGGAAATAGTTTTGCAAAGTAATGGTGGCGACAGTAATCGTTTCCCGCTTAATCTGCACCCCTTCTTTCGCTTCAATCGCCTCATGCAAACCTTCGGAATAACGGCGTCCCGGCATTAAACGGCCGGTAAAATCATCTACAATAACGACCTGCCCGTCCTGCACCACATAATCCACATCCCGCTTAAACAAATATTGCGCTTTGAGCGCATTATCCAGGTAGTAAGTCAGATGGTAAAAGCGGGGATCATATAAACTATCACCCGCATCGGTATCCAGTTCCGGGATGCGTTTTTCCACTTCGGCAATCCCCATCTCCGTCAGGCTGACAGTGCGGCTTTTCTCATCAATGTCGTAATGGCCGTTAGGTTCTTCGTCTTCGTCCTCAACGGTATTCTTCTTGAGGCGGCGCAGGTATTCAGCAAAACGGGCATATTCCTTGCCGGAACGGGGCGCCGGGCCGGAGATGATGAGCGGCGTCCGGGCCTCATCAATCAACACGTTATCCACTTCATCAATGATGGCGTAATACAAATCCCGCTGCACCAGCTTTTCTTTTTCTTTGACCATGTTATCGCGCAGGTAGTCGAAGCCGAATTCGCTGCTGATACCGTAAGTGATGTCGGCCAGATAGGCTTGTTTGCGGGTACACGGCCGCCAGTGAACCAGCCGTTCATCTTCCAGTTCCGCGCCAGGATTAACGTAATCGGGATCATACAGGGCGGAGTATTGCTGCGGGCCAATAACGCCCACAGTCAAACCCAGCAGGTGAAAAATTTTCCCCATCCAGCCGCCATCACGTTTGGCCAGATATTCATTAACGGTGACCAGATGGACGCCTTTACCTGCCAGAGCATTGAGGAAAAGCGGGGCTGTACCGACCAGCGTTTTCCCTTCGCCGGTACGCATCTCGATGACTTCGTTGCGGTGCAGCAGGATGCCGCCCATCAACTGCACGTCATAATGGCGCATACCGGTAGTGCGCACAGAAGCTTCACGCACCAGGGCAAAGGATTCCACCAATAGATCGTCCAGAGATTCGCCGCCTTCGTATCGTTCGCGCAGTTCGACTGTTTTTTCCCGCAGTCCCTCGTCAGAAAGCGCCTGCATTTCCGGCTCCAGAGCAGTGATCTCGGCCACGATGGGTTTCAAATCTGCAATTACTTTTTTGTCGGGGTCCCCAACAATTTTGTTGATCAGTTTTTTAAACATAGAATTTTCCACTTAATCAGGTTCACTGAAAACCTGGCTATATCGGGTTAAAGTTTCTGTCATTTTTGCCAAGATGGTTCATTTTACCTGATTTACCTTAATTTTGTGTTAGCAATCATACGCCTCTGAACTCTGAGGGATGTCTGGTTTATTTTACGGCCGTTACTCGTTAAACAACTCACCCACACTGCGCCCTTCATGTGACCGCAAAATAACCTCACCTAAAAGAGAAGCCGTTGTCAAAATAGTCATGTTAGGCAGTAATTTTTCCGGGGGGATGGGGAGCGTGTCCGTAGTGACAATTTCTGTAATGGGCAGTTCCCGGAACCGTTCTGTGGCCGGGTCTGACAACACAGGATGGGTGAAGGTAACGTAGACATCCTGGGCCCCGTTTTTCTTGACCAGTCGCACAGCCTGCTGCATGGAACCGGCCGTATCCACCAGATCATCTACAATGATGACGTCTTTATCAGCTACGTTACCGATCAGCGTCACTGCTTCACGTATATCTTCGTTTCCTCGACGCCGCTTTTCCACAAAGGCCAGAGGCATATCCAGGCCAGCGGCAAAATTACGGCCGCGTTTGGCAAAGCCTAAATCCGGCGTGACTACAACCGCATCCAGTTGTTTCTTCTTGAAATAATCTAACAAAATATGAAAAGCCGTCAGCGAATCGCCGGGAATTTTGTAGAAGCCTTGGATCTGTTCGGCATGTAAATCTATGGTAATCCAGCGGTCAGCCCCGGCCACCTCGATCATATCGGCCAGCAGCCGGGCGGTGATGGGGACGCGGGGCTGGTCCTTTTTGTCGCTTTGGGAATAGGCCATGAAAGGGATAACGGCCGTAATCCTCCCTGCCGAATCCCGCTTAAGACAATCAATAGCAATCAGCATTTCCATCAGATTGCGGTGGACCGGCTTGGGGTGACTCTGAATCAGATACACATCCTGACCACGCACACTTTCTTTCAGCTTCACA
>JAJRTP010000624.1 GCA_024278255.1 Chloroflexota bacterium
AAGGAGGCGTTGTCACCAAAGTAAACGTCACTCAGGACGACAGCTTACTGGACAATGATACGGATATAGATACACTGCACGCAAACCTCACCGCCACCCTCCTTACAGCGCCCCAACATGCCAGCGCCCTCACCGTAAATTCAGATGGCACATTCAGCTACACCCACGACGGCAGTGAAACCACCAGCGACAGCTTTACCTACGAAGTGTGTGACAATGATGCCACAACACCCTTATGCGACATCGGTACCGTTACCATCGCTATTAACCCGGTTAATGATCCCCCGGTAGCCAATGACGATACAGGCGCTATAAGCGAAGGGGAATCTTTACCGATTACGCCCGACGTTACCGACGCTGAAGGCGATACTTTGACAGTGACGCAAATCATTACGCCACCCGCTCACGCTTCTTCCCTGGTCATCAATCCAGACAACACCATAATCTACCAACACGACGGCAATTTATCCATTTCTCCACCTCAAACACAAAGCGATTTTTATGTTTACGAAATTTGTGATGATGGGACACCAAATGAATGTGACACAGCCAGAATAGATATTACCATAACACCAGTGAACGATTCCCCCACGGCCGTAGATGACAACTATACTTTGGACGAAGCAGCCACCCTTACCGATGACGTAACTGATAACGACTTCGATGAAGAAAATGATGACTTCTTCGTTAAAACCCCTGTCCTTTCACCCCCCACCTATGGCGCCCTCAACCTTACCACCACTGGCGTATTCACCTATACCCACGACGGCAGCGAGAATTTCAGTGACAGTTTCCGCTACGAACTTTGTCAGACAAGCGACTCCACATTGTGTACCGACGCAACTGTCACCCTGAACATCACCCCTGTCAACGACGCCCCCATTCCTGGCAATGATTTCATGACCGTGCCCCGCAGCACAACCTCCACCACCTTAAATGGCGGCGCTACCAGCCTGCTGGCCAATGACACCGACCCGGAAAATGACACTCTAACTGTCACCACTACCCCTGTCAGCGGCCCGGCCCACGGCTCACTCACCCTGAACGCCGACGGTACATTCAGCTACACGCATGACGACTCTGGCAATGACCCGGACAGTTTTACTTATGAAGTGTGCGACAATGGGTCTCCTCAAGAATGCTCTACGGCCGTTGTCAACATCACCATTGGCCCTCGCCCCACAACTATTATTTTCCTGCCAGTCATGCTCAACAACTTCCCCACCGACGAACCCAATAACAATGCCTGCGATGCCTTCCCCATCGGTCTCAACAGCAATTACAATTTCCTCTCCAACGATCAGGAAGATTGGTATTCGTTCACCCTATCCAGTGTCAAAACAGTGAACATTATTCTGGAAAATGACACTGCCCAAAACGGTGTGGCCACTCAATTACTGGTCTATCAAGGGAGTTGTACCGGCATCCAACAAATAGGGCAGGATGGCACTACTAATCAGAACAAATCAGTGCAACTGGCAAACCTGACCCCCGGCACATACTTTGTTCGCGTCTTCAGTTCTCCGATAACAAATACGGGTTATACCCTGAAAGTGAATACACAGTAATGTGTTAATGTAGAATCGGGCAATCGAATGATTCGATTGCCCGATTTCTTGTTTTTACAAATTCAAAATATGCCGGGCAATGACCAGGCGTTGAATCTCGCTGGTACCTTCGCCAATAGTCATCAGTCGGGTATCCCGGTACATACGCTCCACTTCAAACTCGCTGCTGTAACCGTAACCGCCATGAATCTGGATGGCGTTGCGGCAGACACGTTCGCTCACTTCCGTAGCAAAAAGTTTGGCCATGGCCGCTTCCTGGGTGTACGGCCGTCCCCATCCCCTTAACCACGCCGCCCAATACACCATCAACCGGGCCGCTTGCAGCTCCGTCGCCGCATCCGCCAGCATCCATTGGATGGCCTGGTGATGGGCAATCGTCTTACCAAACGTCTGCCGCTCCTCAGCATATTTAATCGCCTCTTCATACGCCGCCTGACCGATGCCTAAAGCCAGCGCCCCAATGCCTACCCGGCCGCTGTCCAGCGTAGCCAGCGTTTGCTGCAAACCGCGGCCTACCTCACCCACCACATTCTCCAGAGGCACCCGCACCTCATCAAACGTAACAGCGTGCGTAGGCGATCCTTTCAAGCCCATCTTCTTCTCCGGCGCGCCAATGGTAATGCCCGGTGTATCCGAGGGAACCAGAATATGGCTCAGGGAATGGCTGCCCCCAGCCTGATCCGTGCGGCACAGAACGACCATCACGTCAGAAATAGAGGCGTTAGTCATCCACATTTTGGCCCCGTCAATAATCCAGGAATCGCCTTCCACAACGGCCGTCGTCCGCACACCCCCCTGCAAATCTGAACCCGCCCCCGGTTCCGTCAAAGACAGGCAGCCCAGCTTCCCCCGGCCAGTGGCTAAATCCGGCAGCCACTGTTCCTTCAGCGCCTCCGATCCAAAATTAACAATCGGCCCCAGCGCCAGCCCGTTGTGCGCCGCGACTGCCAGCGCCGTAGAGGCGCAGCCCCAACCCAGTTCCTCCACCGCAATGGCTACGCTGATGGCGTCCAATTCTGCCCCGCCATATTTCTCCGGCACTTCTAGCCCCAGCAGCCCCATCGGCCCCATTTTCTTGACGGCCGTCCAGTTAAACTCCCCCGTTTCATCCGTATGCCGGGCCATCGGCCGCAGTTCCTTAAAGACAAAATCATGCACAATATGCTTAAACTCACGCTGTTCTTCAGTCAGTTGAAAATCCATGGTTACTCCTTGATGTAATTGGGTAATTGGTAATTGAGTAACTGGGTAATTACCCAATTACCCAATTACCCAGTTACTCAATTACTTCTCTTCTAATACCCTGCCGCCGCCAACGTCAGCAGCAGCAGTTGGCTCATCCCTGCCGCCAGATATTGCGTGTCCAGGTACTCGTCCAGGCGGTGGGCGTTGTTAGATTCGGTCAGGCCAACGCACACGGCCGTATACCCCAAACTGAGCGGGATATTGGCGTCGGTGCTGCTGGTGATGAAATGGGGATACGGCCGTCCCACAAAGCGCAGCGCCACCTCCGCCCACTGCACCAGCGGCGTATCCGCCGGAATGCCGCCGGCCGGCCGGTTGCCAATCATCTCCATCGTCACCGAAACCTGGGGCAGCCGGGCAAACTGCTGCACCAACGCCACCACCGCCGCCACCAAATCCGCCAGCGCCGCCGAATCTTCCGAGCGCAAATCCAGCAGCAGGCTGGCCTCCTGGGCAATCGTGTTGATAGACGTACCGCCTTCAATCACGCCCACGTTATACGTCGTCTTGGGTTGGCGCGGCGGCTGCAATTCGTCAAGCGCCGTAATCAACCGCCCCAGCACGTGGATAGCGCTGGTCTGGCCAAAATTACCCCAGGAATGCCCGCCCGGCGTCTCCACCTGGATGCGGTAACGCTGCACGCCAATGCCGCGGTGGGAAATCTGGCCGTACAAGCCGCCTTCCACCACAATGTAGGTGGCCTCCCCGCCAAACCGTTCCACGACCCGCCGCATCCCCCGCAAATCGCCCAGCCCCTCTTCCCCCACATTGGCCACAAACCAGATGTCGGCCGGGCATTGTAAATCGTATTCGGCCACTGTCTGCGCCAAAGTCAAAATACCGGCGACCCCGGCGGAGTTATCGCCAATACCGGGGCCATGAATGGTACGGCCGTTACGCTGCACCGTCAGATCAGTCCCGGCGGGAAACACTGTGTCACTATGCGCAGAAATAACAACAGGATGAGGGGATGTGCCCTGCGGTTGCCGGGCTTGGTGAGAGGATGAGGGGATACGGCCGTACACATTATGCAGTTCATCCTGGGTCACGTCTTGCAAACCCAACGCTTCAAACTGCGCCTGGATAAACGCCGCCCGCTCTGCCTCCTGAAAGGTAGGTGCGGCAATTTGTTGGATGGCAATGGTCAAATCTGCTATTTGGGGGATACGGCCGTCAAAATCAGCCAACGCCCTCTGCACCCGGCGATCCTGGGCAATCTTGTTAATTCGATTCATGGAGCTATCCCAACGGCCGTATCATCAAAATGCCAATCAAACTGATAACCAGCCCCAGGTGCAAGAAAAAATTCGAGTCTACCAACCAATTACCGGGGAAAAACTGCAAAATCCAGTTTAAAATAATCAACCCAATCCCCACCAACGGCAATAAGCCAGGATATTTGCTGATGAAATCGCCCAAATTATCAATAAATTTATTCATGCTCTGTGTCCATAGCTAACCGGCTAAAATCATCCAACCGCAAAGGACGCGAAGAGCGCAAAGATTTTTTCTTCTCATCTTGGCGATCTTTGCGGTAAAATTCTCCAACCATCCTCACACCAAATACGGCGCAAAATAAGGCACCAACCGCTCCGGTAAACGCCCAAAAATCTTCACCCCATCGCCGCAATGCTCCTCACTGTCCACCTGACCTCGTTCATACAGCAAAGAAATCAAATCGCCGCGATCATACGGCAGCAGCACTTCAATCCGTTGCAAATATCGGGCCATCGCCGCCTCAATCACCGCCAGCAAATTCTCCAGCCCTTCCCCCGTCACCGCCGAAACCGGCACGGCCGGATGCTGCAACTCCAGATTCGCCAGGGGGTCCGCCCCTTCCGGCAATAAATCAATCTTATTCAAGGCAATCACCTGCGGCAAATCCTCTACTTCCAGTTCCGCCAGCGTGTCCTCCACCGCATCCAATTGGGCCAGGGCATTGGGATGGATCACATCCACCACATGCAAAATCATATCCGCCTCGATAATTTCCTCCAGCGTCGCCCGGAATGCGACTATAATATCATGCGGCAATTTTTGAATAAATCCCACCGTATCCGTAAACAACACCTCCTGACCGCCAGACAACGTCACTTTGCGCGTCGTGGGGTCCAGCGTGGCAAACAACATATCCGCCGACAGCACATCCGCCTGGCTGATCTTGTTGAGGAGGGTAGACTTCCCGGCATTGGTGTAACCGACAATCGCCACGACCTTCAATTCCGTTTGCTGCCGCTTGGCCCGATGCCGCTCTCGATGGGAACGTACCTGGTCCAAATCGCGCTTGATGCGCTTGATACGCCGGTTGATTTCCCGCCGGTCAGATTCCAACTGCGTCTCACCTGGCCCGCGCAAACCGACGCCGCCATTTTGCCCGCCGTCGCGGCCGCCGGCCTGCCGGGCCAGATGGGTCCACAGGCGCGTCAGACGGGGCACGCGGTATTCCAGTTGGGCCAACTCTACTTGCAGCTTGCCTTCACGGGTTTGGGCGTGTTGGGCAAAAATGTCCAAAATGAGCGCTGTACGGTCTACCACCTTGATCTCTTCGCCAAACTCTTTCTCCAGCTCGCGTTGGTGGCGCGGGTTCAATTCATCGTCAAAGATGA
>JAJRTP010000625.1 GCA_024278255.1 Chloroflexota bacterium
TCGTGGCTCAAACACAGTTCGCTCCTCTGGTAGAAGAACCCGATCCGGCCGACATGACCAAACCGGCCCGCTCATTAGCCATCCTGAACTGGGTGGTTTTGCTGGTGGCTATTTTGGGCGCATTGGCCTGGACACTGGTCAAGATTGATAACAACCCGGAAGCTATCGCCCGCATTTATCCGGTGGCGGCCGTTGATTTTCTGGAAGAAGAGGGCCTGGCGCAGGGGCCGGGGTATAACAGTTATAATTGGGGCGGTTATCTGATTTGGCGCGGAGTGCCGGTGTTCATAGACGGCCGTGCCGACGTTTACGGCGACGATTTCATTTTCTACTACCTGAAAACCCTGGAGCTACAGGAAGATTGGCGCGAACCACTCGACGATTACAATGTAACCTACGTTATCATGGAAACTGGCAGCCAGCTAAATACCGTCCTGGCTGCCAGCGGCGAATGGCAAGAAGCATATGCGGATGACGTGGCCCAAGTGTTTGTAAGGAAGTAATTGGGTAATTGGGTAATTGCGTAATGACCCAGTTACTCAAATTACGCCTAACTCTTGCCCTACCCGCTCAAAAACAGTGAGCGCCAGTTCCAGATCGGCCGGGCTGTGAGCGGCAGAATTCATCACCCGGATGCGGGCTTTGCCACGGGGGACAGTGGGGTAGCCAATAGCCATCGCAAAAACACCTTCATCAAACAAATGCTGGCTGAATTTTTGGGCCAGCGGCGCTTCGCCTAACATCACGGGGACAATGGGCGTTTGGGTGTGCCCGGTGTCGAAACCCATCTCCTGCATCCCTTTTTTGAACAAATCGGCGTTGGCCCATAATTTCTCTACCCGGTCGGCCGATTTTTCCAGGATGTTGACGGATTCGATGCAGGCAGCAACGTCGGGCACGGTCATGGCGCTGGAAAAGAGGAACGGCCGTCCCCGCTGCTGTAACCATTCCACAATAATCGCCTTACCGGCCACCATGCCGCCAACGGCGCCAAACGCTTTGCTCATCGTGCCTACTTCTACATCTACACGGCCGTGCAGCCCAAAATGATCCACAATGCCGCGGCCGCCTTTGCCCAACACGCCCTCGCCATGGGCGTCATCTACCATTAGCATGATGCCGTTGGCTTCGGCCACTTCGCAAATTTTGTCTAACGGGGCAATATCGCCATCCATGCTGAATACGCCGTCGGTGATGATGAGGCGGCGGCGGTAGTCGGTCGTTTCTTCGATTTTGCGCTGCAAATCTTCTACGTCGCCGTGAGCGTAACGCACAATGGTCGCCCGACTGAGGCGGCTGCCGTCAATAATGCTGGCGTGATTCAATTCGTCGGAAAAAATCACATCGCCACGGCCTACCAGCGCCGGAATGGTGGCTAAATTGGCTGTAAAGCCGCTTTGGAAGGTAATGCACGCCTCAGCCTGCTTGAATTCAGCCAGACGCTCTTCCAGTTCAATGTGCAGGGACATGGTGCCGGCGATGGTGCGCACTGCCCCTGGCCCGATGCCGTACTGATCTATTGCTTGCTGAGCGGCTGCCCGCAGCCGGGGATCGTTAGCCAGCCCCAGGTAGTTGTTGGCGCAGAAGTTGAGTAGTTGACGGCCGTTAATCGTCACCCAGGCATCCATCGGCGATTCAATGACGCGGATGTGATTGTACAGACCAGACGCTTTCAATTCGGCAATTTCATCTTCAATCCAGGCGGTTGTATCGGTATTCATGGGAAAATCTCCGTATTGCGTATTGCGTATTGCGTATTGCGCCGGGAAAAATTGTGACGCAATACGGGTTTGCAATACGTCACATTTGGGTGGGAAAATCGAAAAACTTTACTTCTAAAGCAAATTTTTGGGCCAGATGGCGGCCCAGGGCTTGGACGCCAACGGTCTCGGTGGCGTAATGCCCGGCAAAAATCACGTTCAGGCCGTAGTCGGATGCGGCCCAGTAGTTGGCGTGGGATGTTTCGCCGGTAAGGAAGGTGTCAGCGCCCAATGCTTTGGCGGCGGCTACCTCGTCTGCGCCAAAGCCGGAAACGATGGCCATACGGCTGACCTGCTCCGGGCCATGCGCCAAGACTCTGGCCTGGGTGTGGAGTTGGTTGTTGATTTGTTGGACGAGGTGGGTGAGAGACGGCCGTTCTGCCACAGCGCCAATCACGCCAATGGGCACATTCGTCGGCGTACACCACCACTCTTCCACGGCCACGCCAAACATTTGGGCCAGAACGGCATTGTTGCCCACTTCAGGATGGGCGTCCAGAGGCAGATGGGCAGCGTACAGATTCAGGCCTTGCCGCATCAGCAGGCGTACCCGCTCTCCCAACGGCCCGGCAATGCGTTCCACATTACGCCACAAGATACCGTGATGGACTAACAAGAGGTCGGCGTTCCAGGTTACGGCCGTTTCAATGACGGCCGGCGATACATCCACAGACAGGGCGATACGCTGAATCTCCGTCTGCTCCGTTTCCACCTGCAACCCCTGCGGCCCATAATCCACAATATCAGCGATGCGCAAATAATCATCCAGATATGTCGTTAGCTCTGTACGCTTCATAAAAACCCTCTTCCGGGTCATTGAGCAGCAGGAGGCTGCTCAACTGTTCTTAACAAGTTATTAACCAAATTCTGAGTCAGCAATTCGAAATATAGAAATCAGTCAGGGGCAGGCTCAATCTCAAGTTGAGTAAACATGAA
>JAJRTP010000626.1 GCA_024278255.1 Chloroflexota bacterium
AGAAATGCCCGGCAACCCAGGGGAACGGAAAATCTGCCTGGAAGAGGGCGTGCAAATTGATTATCTGCAAGCGCCGGTGGAATACTTTGCGGGGGATGATGGCCGTATCCACAGCATGAAAATCATCAAAATGGAACTGGGCGAACCGGACAAATCCGGCCGGCGCCGCCCCGTCCCCATCGAAGGCTCCGAATTTAGCCGCGAAGTAGACACCGTCGTCCTGGCCGTCGGTTATTGGCCCGATCCTCTGCTGGGTGAAAAGACTGACGGACTGGAAACCTACAATTGGGGTCTGATCAAAGCAGACGAAAGCGACGGGGCTACCAGCAAAGACGGTGTGTTTGCCGCCGGTGATAACGTTCATGGCCCCGATCTGGTT
Organism: Chloroflexota bacterium; assembly: GCA_024278255.1. Classification (GTDB taxonomy): domain Bacteria; phylum Chloroflexota; class Anaerolineae; order Promineifilales; family Promineifilaceae; genus JAJRTP01. Next base: position 380 of record JAJRTP010000626.1, read on the forward strand.
ATTACAGCTATCGCCTCAGCCCATCGCGCGGCTGAGAGTATACAAAAGTATTTGGAAAGACAAGTTTATTTATAGGAGATTTCCCATGTTAAAAGACACACAAGTAGAACACACTCCCACAAACGGTTCTGCCAAACAGCCGGAACCAACCTTGACTGTCATTGATAACCGTACCAACAAAACCTATGAACTGCCCATTTACGAGGACACGATTCGGGCCATGGATTTGCGGCAAATCAAAGTCAATGAAGGTGATTTCGGTATGATGAGCTATGATCCCGGCTTCAAGAACACGGCTTCCACCAAAAGCACCATCACCTACATTGATGGCGGGGCTGGCATTTTGGAATACCGGGGCTATCCCATCGCCGAATTGGCCGAAAACAGCAACTTCATGGAAGTAGCTTACCTCGTCCTCAATGGGGAATTGCCCACTGAAGATGAGTACGATGAATGGGTAGACCTGATTAAACACCACACGCTGATTCACGAGAACATCCGGGGCCTGTTTGAGGGCTTCCGCTATGACGCGCACCCAATGGGTATGCTGATCAGTAACGTGGCTGCGCTGGCTACCTTTTACCCGGAGGCAAAAGACATCTTCAATGAAGAAAACCGCCGCCTGCAAATGGCCCGTCTTATTGCCAAGATGCCCACGCTGGCTGCTTTCTCTTATCGTTACAGCCACGGGCTGCCGTTCAACTACCCGGACAACCGCCTCAGCTATGCGGGCAATTTCCTGAATATGATGTTCAAGATGGTGGAACCGCAGTACGAGCCGAATCCGGCCATTGAACGGGCGCTGGACATCCTCTTTATTCTGCACGTGGATCATGAACAAAACTGTGGCACGCACACGATGCGTTCGGTGGGCAGCTCGCATGTTGATCCGTATACGGCCGTATCCGCCGCCGCCTCTGCTCTCTACGGCCCGCTCCATGGCGGGGCCAATGAAGCCGTCCTGCGCATGTTGAATGAAATTGGCAGCATGGACAACATCCCGGCCTATATGGAAAGAGTCAAGAATCGTGAAGTACGTCTGATGGGCTTTGGCCACCGGGTTTACAAGAATTATGATCCGCGGGCACGTATCATCAAACAGGCTGCCGAGGATGTCTTTGAAGTGACAGGGCGCAATGATTTGCTGGACATCGCTCTGGAACTGGAACGGATTGCCCTGGAAGATGATTACTTTGTCTCCCACAAACTGTACCCGAATGTAGATTTCTATTCGGGCATCATTTACAAAGCGCTGGGCCTGCCCGTGAGCATGTTCCCGGTGATGTTTGCCATTCCGCGCACAGTGGGCTGGCTGTCACAGTGGGAAGAACTGCTGCTGGACAAGGAACAAGCTATTGCCCGGCCGCGCCAGATTTATCTGGGAGAACGGGAACGGCATTTTGTGCCGATGGCTGACAGGTAACGGCCGTACCCGCGTGATACGTATTTCGTGTTGCGTTTAGATTAAGAATAGAAGGCGCAAAGACGCAGGATTTCCGGCACTTTGCGTCTTTTTTATGTCGCCCGATTTTGTAGATCGGGCACGACCAGGAGATAAAACATGATTACCGTAGACGAACATTTTTTTGAGGAACTGGATGAGGATTGCCCGCGCAATGTGGCCCTCCTGCATGATCCTCTGTTGAATAAGGGGACGGCATTTACGGCCGTCGAACGAGACGTACTACACCTGCGCGGCCTGCTGCCACCCCGCCAGCTCACCCAGGATTTGCAGGAGCGGCGCATTTTGCAAAACTTCGACCTCATCCCGGATGATTTGCACAAATACACCTATTTGATGGCCCTGGAAGACCGGAATGAAGCCCTGTTTTACCGGGTGGTCATTGACCATCTGGAAACAATGATGCCTATCATTTATACACCCACTGTAGGTCGTGCCTGCCAGGAGTTCGGCCAAATCTTCCAACGGCCGCGCGGCCTGTACATTTCCACCGAAGATCAAGGGGAGATGGATGAAGTGTTAGCCAACTGGCCCCATGAGGACGTGCGCGTCATTGTGGTGACGGACGGGGAGCGCATTTTGGGACTGGGCGACCTGGGCGCCAACGGTATGGGCATCCCCGTAGGCAAGATTTCCCTGTATACAGCTTGCGGCGGCATTGATCCGGCCACGACGTTACCCATCACCCTGGACGTGGGCACGAACAATGAGGAATTGCTGAATAATCCGCTGTATCTGGGCTTGCAGCAGCGGCGGCTGACGGGCGAGGCGTATGATGCGTTTGTGGAGGAGTTTGTGACGGCCGTAACCCATCGCTTCCCCAACGCCCTCCTCCAGTTTGAAGATTTTGGCAACCACAACGCCTTCCGCCTGCTGCGCAAATACCGCCACCGCATCCGCACTTTCAACGACGACATTCAGGGAACGGCCGCCGTGGCTCTGGCCGGTCTGTACAGCGCCATGCGCGTCACCGGCGGGCAACTAAAAGGCCAGACCTTCCTCTTTTTGGGGGCCGGTGAAGCGGGTGTGGGCATTGCCGATTTGATTGTGTCCGCCATGATGGAAGAAGGCTTGACTGAGGCCGAAGCGCGGCAAAAATGCTGGTTTGTAGATTCCAGAGGACTGGTGGTCAAAAGCCGCGCCAATCTGGCGGAACACAAGCTGCCTTATGCCCATGACCATGCACCGGCAGCCACCTTCCTGGAAGCGGTGGAAATGCTGCAACCCACCGGCATCATTGGCGTTTCCGGCCAGCCACAGATGTTTACCCAGCCGGTCATTGAGATGATGGCCCGGTTTAACGAACGGCCGATTATCTTTGCCCTCTCTAACCCCACAGACAATTCGGAATGCACGGCAGAGCAAGCCTATCAATGGACAGACGGACAAGCCATTTTTGCCAGTGGCAGCCCCTTTGATCCGGTGCAGTACGATGGGCAAACCTTTGTGCCGGGACAGGGAAATAACGCCTACATCTTCCCTGGCGTCGGTTTGGGTGTGGTGGCCACAAATGCCCGCCACGTGACGGATGAGATGTTTATGGCGGCGGCGAAGGCACTGGCGGAACTGGTAGACCAGAATGACCTGGACCAAGGCCGGATTTACCCGCCTTTGAGTGATATTCGGCAGGTGTCAGCGGTGATAGCTACGGCCGTGGCCGAAGTAGCCTACGCCCAAAATCTGGCAGCCGTTTCCCGCCCCGCCAACCTGCTGCAATTTATGCAAGAAGCGATGTATGAACCGACGTACCGGGAGTATGTTTTAAGTGAATGATGCCTGATGCGTGATGCGTGAACGGCAAATCACGTATCACGTATCACGTCCCTGTATACGTTTTGCTAACATTTTTCCAACGTAAAATTGACCTTGTCTGCCTATGATGGGCAGTGAAAATCTCACATACCGGAGGTAGACAAGATGTTTGGTATTACCTTGAATATTGGCGCGGCAGTCCATTGCCAGAACGGCCGTGCCGGACGTCTCGTTAAAATTGTCGTTGATCCTCACACCAAACGCATTACCGACCTGATTGTAGAAAAAGCCCATCTCCAGAAAAAAGACCGTGTTTTCCCTCTCAGCATGGTGGAACTGCCAACCAAAGACGATATTTACCTGAAAATTGATTGCGCGGAACTGGCAAACTACCCGGAATACCGGGAAGTAGAGTTCAAAGTGCCCGCGCCGGGAGCGTATAACCCTTACGGCAGCGATGAAGTTCTGCACTGGGCTACGGCGTATGGCCCGATAATCATTGACGATTACCACGTGCCGCAAATCCGCCAGACCATCCGGGAAGGAATTGATCCGGAGGAGAGAGTTTTGGAGCGGGGTATGTCTATCTACAGCCTGGATGGGGTAGTTGCCAAAATTGACCATTTGCTGGTTAATCCGGAAACCGGAGATGTTTTGTACATCATTGCCCGGAAAGGTGTTTTTCCGTACCAGGTGATTGTGCCGATAACGGCCGTAGACGAAATTGGTGAAAAAGGCGTCTACATCCGCAAAACCAACGAAGAAATCAAAGATTTTGCCCGGTA
>JAJRTP010000627.1 GCA_024278255.1 Chloroflexota bacterium
TATCACCAAACGATTTCCCGGTGTGCTGGCCAATGATAATGTAGATTTGGTTTTGCATCAGGGCGAGATTTTGGCCTTGCTGGGTGAAAATGGCGCCGGCAAAAGCACGTTAATGAATATGCTGTACGGCCTGTACCATCCTGATGAAGGTGAAATCTGGATCAAGGGGGAGAAGGTGCAGTTACAAAGCCCGCGGGACGCCATTGAACGGGGCGTGGGCATGGTGCATCAACACTTCCAACTGGTCCCGGTCATGTCGGTAGCAGAAAATGTGATGCTGGGCGATGAAGAAACGAAGGCGGCCGGCTGGCTGAATAACAAGGAAGCGGCCCAGCGGGTTGAAGAATTATCGAAACAGTATGGTTTGGAAGTGGACCCCACGGCCGTCGTGGAAGATTTGCCTGTGGGGGCGCAGCAGCGCGTAGAGATTATCAAGGCGTTGTACCGGAATGCGGATATTTTGATCCTGGATGAGCCGACGGCCGTTCTCACACCGCAGGAAGCGAACGAACTGTTTCAAATCATGCGGGACCTGACTGAGCAAAATGTCTCCATCATTTTTATCACCCACAAGCTGAAAGAAGTGCTGGCCATTGCTGATCGTATTGGCGTTCTGCGCGGCGGCCAGATGGTGGGCACAACCACACCGGCTGAGTCTACCGAGTCCAGTCTGGCAGAAATGATGGTGGGGCGTAATGTCATTTTGCAGGTGGAAAAAGACGAGGCCCGGCCTGAAGATGTGGTGCTGCGCATCGAAAACCTGCAAGTGAAAGATGACCGCGGCCAGATGTCTGTGCGGGGCGTTGACCTGGAAGTACGCGCCGGGGAAATTGTGGGTGTAGCCGGGGTGCAGGGCAATGGTCAGCGAGAATTGGTGGAAGCGTTGACCGGTTTGCGTTCTGTGGCTGACGGCCGTGTCTGGATTGAAGGCCAGGAAACCACCCACGCCAGCCCGCGCCGGATAACGGAACTGGGCGTGGCCCACATTCCCGAAGACCGGGAAAAACACGGCCTGGTTATGCCCTATTCCCTGGCGGACAACATGGTTTTAAGTACCTATTACAGACCGCCTTTCGCTAAAAATGCCATCCTCAACAAAAAAGCCATCAAGGCGAATGGGGAGAAGCTGGTCAAGGAATATGACGTGCGCCCGCCCGACGCGATGACGCCGGCCAGCAAATTATCTGGCGGTAACAAACAAAAGGTAATTGTAGCCCGCGAATTTTCCCGCCCCATCAAACTGCTGATTGCTGCCCAACCGACACGCGGGATTGACGTCGGTTCCATCGAATTTATCCATAACCAAATTGTAGCCCAGCGGGACCGGGGGATTGCTGTCTTGCTGGTATCAGCCGAACTGGATGAAGTTTTGGGGCTGGCAGACCGGGTGGCAGTCATTTTTGACGGCCGTATCGTCGCCCTCCTCCCCGCCGCCGAAGCAACCCGCGAGCGGGTGGGTTTGCTGATGGCGGGGGCGGGGGCTTAGTAAGCAGTGTTGAGTTTTCAGTGTTCAGTTTTCAGTGAGCGGCGAACTGAACACTGAAAACTGAACATTGAACACTGAACACTGCCCAAATGAGCATCAACATCCTCTCCGAGCAGTTAGCCTCGCAAATTGCCGCGGGGGAAGTGGTGGAACGGCCGTATTCCGTTGTCAAGGAACTGTTGGAAAACGCCATTGACGCCGAGGCCGGAGCCATCAACATAGACATCCGCGAAGGGGGCCGCAAAAGCATCCAGATTGCCGACGATGGCTGCGGCATCCCCGCCGCTGAGATAGAAACCGCCTTTTTACGCCACGCCACCTCCAAACTGCAAACCGTAGACGATTTGGCCGCCATCCGCACCTTGGGCTTTCGCGGCGAAGCGTTGGCCGCTATCGCTTCTGTCAGCCAGGTCACGATCATCTCGCGGGCACAGGGGGATGCGTCCGGTACGCGATTGACGCTGGAAGCGGGGGTAAAGAACGGCCGGGAGACAGTCGGCGCGCCGCAGGGAACAGTCATCGCGGTGGAAAACCTGTTTTACAACACCCCTGCCCGCCTCAAATTCCTGAAAAGCCAGCGTACAGAAAAGCGGCTGATTGATGAATTGGTGACGCGCTACGCGCTGGCTTACCCGCACATCCGCTTCCGCCTAACGCACAACGGCCGTATCACCTTCCAATCTAACGGCAGCGGCCACGTTTTGGATGTGCTGGTGGAGATTTACGGCCCGGAGATTGCCCGACAGTTATTGGAGATTAGAGACTGGAGGACCCGTCCTGAGCCTGCCGAAGGATTGGAGATTGAAGGCGAATCACCGATTACCGATCACCGATTACCGATTACCATTTCCGGCTTCATCGGGCCGCCTTCCGTCCATTTTGCCCGGCGGGACCAAATTGTGTTGTTTGTGAACGGCCGTTGGATTAAAGACGGCCGTCTCACGTATGCCGTCATTCAAGCCTACCACACCCTCTTGCCACAAAACCGTTACCCACTGGGCATCCTCTTTCTGGAACTGCCGCCGGAAGATGTGGACGTGAACGTGCATCCCACCAAAACAGAAGTGCGTTTTCGGGGAGACAAAGCGCCGTTTGGCCTGGTGCAGCGAACGGTGCGGGAAACGCTGGTGCAGGATGCGCCCCTGAGCCAGATGAGAACCTGGCCTGCTGGCAGCCAAATGGAAACAGGCGCGCCCGGCTGGGGCGGGGAACCAGATTTTGCTTCGCCCCCACCGCAGGGAGAATTAGGCTTGGATTGGCCGGATACGGCCGTACCTCCCCCGCCTGGCAACGATGCAAAAACGGCCGTCCCGGAAAGCCAACTGCCCATTATGCGTCTGGTCGGTCAGGTCGGCGGCCGTTACATCATCACTGAGGGGCCGGACGGGTTGTTTTTGATTGACCAACACGCAGCCCACTACCGGGTGTTGTACGAGCAGTTGCAGGCGCAGATGGCAGCGGGAGAGGCTGAGCGGCATTTGTTGGAAGGGGGTACGGCCGTATCCCTCACGGCCGATCAATCAGCCCTGCTGGATCAACACCAGGCGCAGTTGACAGCTTTGGGGTTTACTCTGGAGCCGTTTGGCCCAAACACCGTTATGGTGCGGGCTGTTCCGGTTGTGACGGCTGGATGTGATGCGGCGGGGTTGGTTACGGCCGTGATGCTGGCTCTGGAACGCGGCCGTCGTTTGTCTCCTGATGAACTGGTGGAAAGTTTGCTGCGGACGGTAGGCGATACGGCCGCCGTCGCTCCCGACCACTCCCTCACCAGTGACGAGATGGAACGTCTGATCCACCATTTGGAACAGTGCCGCGACCCGTTCACCGATCCGGCCGGCAGGCCCACCTTCATCTACCTTTCTGTGGCTCAACTGGCACGGGAATTCGGGCAGATTTAAGGGGTAATTGGGTAATCGCTCAATTACCAAAGCCATTTTATTGTATAATGACGGGTATCAACCAGAAACGAGGTTTTGTATGACAACACAAACTGTTACTTTACCTTTACCCGAACATCTTTATTTGCGATTTGAGCAAGTAGCGAAAGCCACGCATCAATCGGTAACAGATGTGTTGCTGCACGCCGTAGAGATGGGCAGTCCCCCCA
>JAJRTP010000628.1 GCA_024278255.1 Chloroflexota bacterium
CAGTTCGTTAGACCAGAAATCAAGCAGATTTTGCGCGTCCCAGCGAGCTTCCTCCGTGTCCAGCAAAACGCCGGTGGCGCTGCCCCGCCGGATAAACTGGATGATGGCCTGGATAAATTCGGGCGCATCGTCCTCACTGCGGCGTTGTTCCAGCAGCAGCTTGTGCTGTTTGCGTAATTCCGTCAGGGAGGTGTAAGGCTCAGGTTGGGCCATTTTGGAAGGGCTTGGGGATGGGAGATTGGAGATTAGAGATCGGCTTGATCTCCAATTTCCCATCTCCCATCTCAATCAGCATCATCTGCGCAGCGGAAGCCGGTGCCAATGTAGAGAAATTCTTCCGGATTTTTGATGATTGGCGGTAAGGAATCCCGGCGATAGGTGAGCAGGTCTTCAGCGGGGCTGGTCCAATTGCCGCCCCGGACGACGCGGGTCTCGGTGACTCTTTCTTCGTTGGCGGCGGCATCGCGGGGGAGATTTTTGTAGTAATTGGGGTCATACCAATCTTCTACCCATTCGGAAACGCCGCCGGCCATGCCGTACACGCCAAAGGGGCTACGGCCGTCCGGCAAAGCGTTAACCGGCAAGAAAGCATCGTCAAATTCCCTGGCCCATTGAATGCGTTCCGTATAGCCAAAAACAGCGTTGTTTTCGGCGGGTTTGGATTCTCCCCAGGGATAGGAACGGCCGTCCAGTCCGCGGGCGGCATATTCCCATTCGGCTTCGGTGGGCAGGCGCATTCCCATGGATTGGCAGTAGACGCTGGCCCCGTACCAGCTTATCCAGTTGATGGGGTAGCTTTCTGCGCCGGGGCGGGCTTCATAAAAACCGTAGTTGTTGAGGAGGTTGGAAAAAATAGTGTCTACCTGGCTTTTGGCGCAGTCAAAGCCGTCGCAAGCGCCGCGGTTACCGTCCAGTTGGTTAAGGAAATCAGCATATTGCTGGACGGAAACTTCAAATTGGTCTATGTAGAAGTCGGGGACGGTGACAGCGTGTGACGGCCGTTCATCTGTTTCGGCATTGCGGGCATCTGATCCCATATCAAATGTGCCGCCGCTGATAAAAAGCATACGCATATTATCCTCAGGGCGTAAAATAGCGTTGATGTCGGCGATGGATTTGAGTTCTTCGGGATTGGGGGTGGCGGTGGGGCCGGCGCTAAGGATGGAGCCGGAGGTGGCCGCCGGAGTCTGGGCAATGGCAGTGGCAGTGCTTTGGGCTTCCATTTGTACGGCCGTAGAGGTGGCGTGGACGGCCGTGGAAGTGGCGTCACTGTTCACCCTGGATCGTTCAGCGGCGATTGCCTGGGCTGTTGCGGCGGCAGCCGTGGCGGTGGCGATATTGACTTCAGATTCGGCAGCCTGGGCAGTCCCTTCGCTGGATAATTGGGCATTTAAGGCTTCTTCGGTTACTTTCGCTGCATTGGAGGTAGCAATGACGATCAATCCCTTAGCTATTTCATCACTAGCCGTTTTTGCTCTGTTCGACTGTTGCACTATGCCTATAACGCTAAAGATAACGATGGCCATAATGACCAGGAGTGCAATACTGAGCCAGCGCAAGCGGCGGGCGGCTTTTTGTTGTTCGGCGGCCAGTTGGCGGGCCTGTGTCAGCTCCCGCTGGCGGGCAGCTTCTTTTGCCAGTTCTTCCTTATGGGCCAGTTGTTCGCTGGCATCCATAAATTCTTTTTCCAGGGGGCTTAAATCCTGGTATTGTGCCGCTTCCTGCAGCATAGCACCGCGTAAGAGCATGGATTCATCCCGGTCGCGGGCATCCCAATCTTCGGCTAGGCGGGAGAGGCGCAGGCGGTGGCGCAAGGTGACTCGTTCATCCTCCAGCCATTCCACCAGCCGGGGCCAGTTGCGTACCAGGGCTTCGTGAGCCACTTCGATCTGGTCGTCGTCACGGGTCACACCCGCTGTGCTTTGCACCAGGCGGGCTTCAATGAGCCTGTCCAGCACCCGGTCTACCCGGTCCTGGGCTTCACCGGTTTCGTAGAGCATTTTGCGGGGGATGCGGGCGCGGGTAAATTCCAGGCCAGCGCTGGGGCGTACCAGGCGCAGCAAGATGCGTTTGACGGTCACCTGTTCTTCCGGCAGCAGGTTGAGGTACAGGTTGTCGGCGGTGTTGGCTAAAGCCTGGGTGACGCCGCCCAAACGGCGGTAAGCTTCCCAGGTGACCCGGTTGCGTTCCCGGTCGTCCCAAAGCTGCAAGAGGGTGAACTGGAGCAGGGGCAGGGCGGCCGGTTCGCCGACAATTTCCCGGATGAGGGCGTCAACCAGGCCGTCTTCAAATTTCAGGCCCACCGCGTCGGCGGGATTTTCGATGGCTTCGCGTAGTTCTGCGCCACTCATGGCGGTGACCCGCACCAGCCCTTGTTCATAGAGGGATTGAAACAGGGGTGTTTTGTTGAGATAGCTTTCGTAATCCACCCGCATGGTGAGAATGACGACGTGGCGGGTCTCGCGGGTGCGGATGAGGTTGAGCAGGTTTTCCAGAAAGGCGTCCCGTTCGGCTTCGTCGTGGCAGAGGGTGAAGGCTTCTTCAAATTGGTCAATGACCAAGATGGCCGGTTCGTCTGTCTGGGATTCGATGAGTTGGGTCAGATATTCCGGGTTTTCCTGGAAGAGGGCGGTTTGCTGGTTGATCCATTCGCTTTTGTCGGCGCCTTCGGGCATGAGGGCCAGGGCCAAATTGGTGAGGGGCACGGAACCGGGCACCATGGTGGGGTAGTAATGCCAGAGGGCGCTGCCGGGTAGTTCGCCGTTTTTGAGACGGGGGATGACGCCGGCCAGGACGACGGATGATTTGCCGCTGCCGGAGGAGCCGACGGCCGTTACCATGCGGCTGACGAGTATCTGGTTGAGGAATTGGTTGATGAGTTGGTCACGGCCGTAAAAAAGATGCTCATTGCTGGCGTCAAAAGCGTGCAGGCCAATGTAGGGGCAGCGGCTGTCCGGGATTTCCGGCTGGAGCATCGGGTCAAAATCTGCCAGCAGGGCATCGGGGGCGTCCCGGTTGGCGTGGAAAAGCTGGTTTTGCCAGTAGTCCAGCAGGCTTTGAGCGGCATCCCGGTCTTCGTCACTATCCAGAAAGGCGCCGGCCGCTTCACCCCGTTCCAGGAAAACCAGCACTTCTTCCCAGAACTGGTCGGATTCCTGACCTTTTGTTTCTTTGCGCCGTTTTTTCTGCAATTCCTGATGTGTATCTCTAAAAGAGACAAACGACATGAAGGGGATAACGGTTTCGTCGGTCACGTCCATATTAGCATCCAGATTTTGATCGCTCATTTGTGAAATTGCCTCAGTACCAAATCAAGAGATTCGCCGATTCTTTGCAATTCTTGACACAGGGTTAACAAGTCCAGGTCTACCTGGCGAAAGCGGCGGCCTACCTGACTCTGGTAGCGTAAAAATGTGCGCCGGACGGTGACAAAGCCCTTTTCTGCCAGCGCTTCATCCAGCTTGTCGGTCACCTGGGCCAGAGAGACGGCCCATTCTGCCTGCTGACCGTTGACCAGATCGCGGGTCATCGGTTCCAGGTCAAACCAGGAATTTTCCAATTCCTCGATGTTCCGGTTGAGGCTGGCTTTGACGCGGCGGATTTCGTCGTCTACTTCTTGCCAGGCATTGTGTTCTTTTACCAGAGCGTTTAACTGCTCATCCAGGCTGGACAGCGCTGTGGCCCCGTTGTGGATTTCTTCGGTCATGTTGTCCAATGTCACGTCTATTTCGGACAGATTGTTGTTGATGGTGTTCATGGCTTCTGCCAGGCTGTCCAGGCGCAGTGACCCGGCGGCCGTCACCAGTTGGGCATTGATACGCGATGGGTAGCGGTTCAGGATGCGGTACAGGCGATTGGTACCGGATTTGAGTTTTTCGTAGTCGTATTCTTCTACGGCCGTGCGAACATTTTCGCCGATGGTTTTTAACTGCTCTGTCCAGCGGGCGTCCGCGGTCTCAAATGTGGCATTACGGGCCACATTGAGCAAATCGCTGATTTTGCCTTGTAGTTCCGGTTCGTTAATGGCAATGCCATCCCAGGCCAGCTCGTCATCCGGCAGCCGTCTCTGGTCGTTGAAGATGAGGTAGTAGCGATTTTCCAGTTCTTGGAACAGGTCGTGTACCAGTTTATAATCATTCATCAGGGCGATCTGCTCGGAGGCGGCTTCAAAATCCTATTGGAAGGCGATGACTGCGTCGCGCATGTCTGGTCGGGACATGAGGCGGATGAGTACGCCAAAGCTTTTGCTGGCTATGAGGGTTTTGGATTTATCCTGGGGTTTGGTCAGACCGGGCGGCAGGGTGATGTTAGCGGAGGTGGGGTCTTCGTCGCTTTCTTCTAGTTGGATTTCGTCCCAGGAGATGTTGGGGCGCAGGTCTAAGATGGCGGCCACAAGGACACCGAGGCGTTTACGGTGGCTGTAGAAAATGATGAGTTCACGGGCTTTATCTCTTTTGGAACGACCAGGGAGGCCATCGTAATCTACTGCCGGGTCTTGCACTTGCAAGCCGAAGCATAATGTGCGCATATCTTCTTCACTGAATAGTTCGTTGAGTACGCGCAGTAATTTTCGTGGGTCTACTGGTTTATCCCCTGTCGGGGAAGATGAACTGGTCATTTGATAGTATGATTATACTGTTTAACCTTCCCAATGAAATCATTATATGTCAAGTTGGATCTTTTGTAAATGGGGTATCTGGAAGCAAGTAACGTAAAATGGTTGGTGCTGTCGCTTATATTTCTGTTTGCCTGCACCCCTTTGGCAGCCCGGCCGGCGGGAAAAACGCGGACGCTTACGGCCGATACTTATTACGATAAAGTGCATGGAGCCTGGCAGGCAACGATGGTAGCCAACCATACGGGGCTGGATTTGCAGGGCGTCTATCTGGAGGAACCGGGTACGGCCGATTCTATTGACCTGGTTTTGCTGGATGAG
>JAJRTP010000629.1 GCA_024278255.1 Chloroflexota bacterium
AGGCGGGGATTCATTTTGCCCTGGAGTTTTTGACGGGGAGTACGAAAACGCTGTTGGATGGAGAGCAAGATTCAATCTCTGCCGCAGGCCAGGATGTGATTATTATTGGCGGCGGCGATACGGGGACGGATTGTGTGGCGACGGCCGTGCGCCAGCAGTGCCGCAGTGTGGTTCAGTTCGAGATTATGCCCCGTCCGCCGCAGGAACGCGCCCCGGACAACCCGTGGCCGCAGTGGCCCCGCGTTTACCGGCTGGATTACGGTCAGGAGGAAGCGCAGGCAGTGTTTGGCGATGATCCCCGGCAATATTTGGTGATGACGAAGCGGTTTGTGGGCAACGGCCGTGTCCAGGGCGTGGAAACCATCAACGTCACCTGGGAAACGGACGGCTGGCGGCCCCAGTTGGTAGAGATTCCCGGCACGGAGAAGGTGTGGCCGGCCCAGTTGGTTTTGCTGGCGATGGGGTTTACAGGGCCGGAGAATGGTTTGCTGGACCAGTTGGGGGTGAAGTTGTCGCGCTGGCGGGATGAGGAGCGATACGGCCGTTACCACACCAATGTCGAGGGGATATTTGCGGCGGGGGACGGCCGTCGCGGCCAAAGTCTCGTCGTCTGGGCCATCCGCGAAGGCCGCGGCGCGGCCCGCGAAGTAGATCGCTGGCTGATGGGGGAGACGGATTTGCCGTAACACCGATAAGTACAAGTTTCGTCATTTTGCCATTCCGTGATGCGTGATGTGTGAGAATTCTTCACTTCGCGCATCACTTTTTTATTTCCGCTGCGGTTGTGAAACAAACTCAATTATGTTAATATCGTGAGCATCAATAAACGAGTCGTGAACATATTTTGTATCGGGTAAAGAGTTAAACAGTGGAATAATACTATGGCAGAAATTGACAGCGAACGGGAAGAATTATTAGGCAAGTTGATTCGAGAAGCGCGGGAACACAAAGGCCGCCAACCTAAAGAATGCGCCCAGGTTCTCAATTTGTCTGTGCAAAAATACCATACAGTGGAAAGTGGTAAGTACCCTATTTCGCTGCCGGAACTGGAGGCGCTGGCGCTCTACCTGAACATCCCCATGGGCTATTTTTGGGGCAGCGAACCGTTGTCAACAACGCCAGAAGTAGATTACCAAACGCTGGTCGCTTTGCGCCACCGCGTCATTGGCGTTTTGCTCAGCCAACTGCGGCTGCGCGCCCATAAATCGCAGGAAGAAGTGGCCGAGGCGCTGGATATGGATGTGTCTCTCATCAAAGAGTACGAAATGGGGCAAACGGCCGTGCCCTACCTCCACCTGGAACAACTTTGCCGCTATCTCGACGGTCACGTAGACCTCTTCATGGACGACGTCCATGGCCCTCTGGGGCGGCACGAAGCCATGCAAAAACTCTCCCGTCAATTTCACCGCCTGGATCCGGACATGCAGAATTTTCTGATTAACCCCAGCAATATGCGCTACCTGGAAACCGCCAAAAAACTAAGCGAAATGGACGTCAACAAACTGCGTCAGATTGCCGAAGACCTTTTGGAAATCACTTATTAGCGTTGAGGCTTGAAGATCAATCCGATCTTCAAGCTCCAATCTCCACCATGCAAGAGCCAACAGCAGAACAACTTAAAGCGGAAGGGCTGCGGCTGTTTCAGCAAGGGCAGACCGGCCAGGCGTTGGGTGTATTTGAAAAAGCCGGGAATGCTTATGCAGAAATGGGGGATGAAAACGGCCGTGCCGAAATGCTCAACAACATCGGCGTCATCCAGCGCACCCGCAAAAACAATCAAGCCGCCATTGAAGCTTTCAATGAAGCCTTAACCATCTTCACCGCCCAGGGCGACCAGAACCGGCAGGCGCAAACCCTGGCCAATCTGGCCGATCTGTACGCCTTTACCGGCCAGAAAGACGAAGCCGCCCGCTGCTACGGTGAATCCGCCGCCCTGTTTGCCCAAACCGGCGACCGGCAGCGCCAAAGTCAGGTGCTGCGAGCCTACAGCCTCATGCAGCTGCGGCGCGGCCAGTGGCTGGACGCCATGATGCGCATGGAAGAAAGCTTGAATGCCCGGCCCCGGCTGGGGCCATTCCGCTGGATTTATCGCGGGCTGCTGCGCTTTGCTCTTTCATTATTCGGTGTCAAGTAACTTTTTACATTCTCAAAAATGCTGTTATAATCTTGAGCCATCTGAATGTGTGAGGTGTTCCTGCAAACCCTTCTGTTTTACCCGGATAACTGGTGCAAGATAATACTTTATTAACCCCCACAAAAAGGAGAAATACAATGGCAGACGAAGAAAAAGAAGTAGCCTTAACGGAACTTAGTGATGAAGCGGCAGTGGCCGGTATCGAAGATACTGTTGCCGGTTTGGATGAATTGGACACGGCCGTAGAAGTTGGTCAGGTCAGCCGGGACGCCCTGGCAGCCGCCGCTAGTGATATTACCCGTGGCGAAGATATGATGGACGCGGCTGAAGATATGGCCGACTTGAGCGACATCGTAGGGGCTGCCGGCGTAGCCGATTTTGCTCAGGGAGCCGAAATGCTGGCTGCCTCTGATGACATTACCGTTATGAGTTCAATTGTCAGCGCTATGAGCGCCGATGATTTGGAACGCGGTATGGACATTGCCGCCGTGTCCGGGCAATTGGCGGCTGCCAGTGATTTGCTGGACGGGTTGGACATGCCTATTATGGCCGCTTTTTTGGAAGGCCAAAGTGATATTTTGCGCGAGATCGCTGTAGACAGTCTGGTGCGCTTCGGGGCTACTCGCGCCCTGTCTGAAGCCTTGAACCAGGCCGGCGTAGATGTGGCGGCTTTGGGTGTCAATGAAATGGCTGAGGGATTGACCCGCATGGCTGCCTCCGAAGGTTTGGCGGAAGGCAGCGAGATATTGGGCGAAGCCGGCGCTGAAATGGTCGGTCAGGGTGTGGGCGAAGCAATGGCCTCTGAAGCCTTGCGGGATGTGTCTTTGGACATCGCGGCGGATGGTATTGCTGATATTGCTACAGGCGCTGGCGAAATGGCAGTATCCGACGTGTTAGACGCCGCAGCCGAAGCTGACGCGGCAGAATAATTCGTTCATTCAGAATGTACTGATTCAGAGTAACATCTGATTATGAAGGCCGCCGATTATGAGGCGGCCTTTTTGTATTCCCTCCTGGTTGACTGACAAAACTTATAAAACTGCGGAGAACACAGAGATCACGGAGGCTTTACAAGAGAAAAATCTCTGCGTCCTCCGCGGTAAAATCTGAGATTTGTCAGTCAATAGATATTCCCTCAGTAATTTGGGGCAGCGGACCAGTGTACGGTGATCTGGAAAATCGCTCCAGATTGAATAGAATTATCAGAAATTCCTGATTATTCAGCAAACAGGTTTGGCGAATAATTGAAGGCATGTCATAATTTATTTATTATCAGTTTTTGTGTATGTCAAAAGGAGACGAGAAATGAAGAACAAAAAGATTACTTTATTGATCCTGTCATTACTGTTGGGCCTGTTCTTGGCAGCCTGTGGGGGCAACGTCACTCAGGAACAGGTGCAGGAAGCGGCGGAAAAGGTGCAGGAAGTGGCCCCAACCGTCAAGGCAGCGGCGGAAGAGTTAGCGCCGACTGTGGAAGCGGCCGTTGAAGAAGCTCAACCGGCCGAAGAAGAAGCCATGGAAGAGACCTCCGGCGACCTGCCCGACCTGGGCGGCCGTGAAGTCACCATCGCCGTAGAAAACGCCTATCTGCCCTTCAACTATATTGACCCGGACAGCGGCGAACCGACCGGCTGGGATTACGAAGTGTGGAACGAAATCTGCAACCTGATCAACTGCACGCCCACCTACGTGG
>JAJRTP010000630.1 GCA_024278255.1 Chloroflexota bacterium
ATAGCCCAGCGCAAACAAGTCACCATTCTCTTTGCCAACGTGGCCGGCTTTACCGGCATTGTCGAGTCCCTGCCAGACACCAATATGCTGGACATTATGAATGTGTTGTGGCGGCAGCTAGACCAAGCCATCACCGGGCACAATGGCAGTATAGACAAGCATGTTGGCGACGCGGTGATGGGGTTGTTTGGCGTACCGGTCGCCCGCGAAGATGATCCAGAACAGGCGGTGCGGGCTGCTTTAGCTATGCGGGTTGTCCTGAGCGATTTTATCGCCGATTTGAAAACATCAGAATGGGCTGATTCCCTGGAAGAACGAGCCGATGGCACCCATCCCCTGCGAGATTTGCAAATTCGCATAGGCATCAACACCGGGCCAGTCATGCTGGGCGACGTAGGCAGCAGCGACGAATACACCGTCATTGGCGACGCCGTGAACATCGCCAGCCGCCTGGAACGGGCCGCTCCCGATGGCGGCATTCTCATTTCCCATGAAACGTACATGCAGGTGAGCGACGTTTTCAATGTAGAGCCGTTGGGATCGGTTCCCATTCGCGGTCGGGTTGAACCAGTGCAAATATACCTGGTGTTGGGCGCCAAACCGCGCCTCTTTTATGAAAGCGGCCGGGGTGTGGAAGGCGTAGAGACGCGCATGATTGGCCGGGAGGCAGAATTTAAGCGGCTGCAGAAGGCGTATTCTCAGGCCATCAATGGCGGGCCGGGCGAGATGATTACCATTGTTGGCGAGGCGGGCGTGGGCAAGAGCCGTTTGCTCCACGAATTTAATAACTGGCTGCGCTCCTTGTCTGACAATGTGCCGGTGTTTAGGGGGCGCATTTACCAGCAGGTACGCCAGCTACCCTATGCCCTCATGCGAGACATGCTGGCTGCTTATTTTTCTATTCAGGATAATGATCCGCCCCGTGTGGCCGAGGAAAAACTGGTTCAAGGTTTGGCCGATATTTTGGGACGGGGGCCGGAAGCCCGGCGGCAGGCACAGGCTATTGCCCAGCTTGTGGGGCTGGCTTTGCCGATGGGTAAGCAGATCATGCTGGAGACGGCCGATGCGCCCTCCTCTTCGGAACGGGTGTTTGAATCGGTCGGCCGGTTTATCGAGGTGATGGCCCAGCGGCAGCCGGCGATTGTCATGCTGTTGGAGGATTTGCACTGGGCGGATGAGGATTCTTTGCAACTGGTGGCTTATTTGCGGGATTTGTGCCAGAAGTTGCCTCTGGTGCTGGTGGTTTTGACACGGCCGTTGTCCGGAGCAACGGATACAGGCCGGCTGCCCATTCGTAAAGCCGGTACCGTTTTGTCCCTAGAAGCCTTGACGGAGGAGCAGAGCCACGAACTGGTGCTGGAAATCCTGCGCAAATTATCAGAAATTCCCAGTAGTCTGGCTGATTTAATTGTGGAACGGGCTGAGGGCAATCCTTTTTACGTGGAGGAGTTGGTCAAGGTTCTTATTGAAGATGGCATCATTATTGCCGGGGAAAAGGAATGGCAGTTGCGGCGCGGCCAACTGGCGGAGGTGCGGGTGCCGCCCAATATCACCGGGGTGTTGCAAGCGCGGCTGGACAGGTTGTCTTCGCTGGAATTGAGCACGCTGCAAAAGGCGGCGGTGGTGGGCCGGGTATTTTGGGACAGTGCGATACTCAGTATGGCGAATACGGCCGTAGAGCCATTTGCCGCTGGGCAGACCCAGGCGGCATTACAAGCGTTGGAAAAGCGGGAATTGATCTTCCGGCGCAGCGCTTCGGGGTTTGCCGGGACGCAGGAATATGTCTTCAAGCACGCCATCCTGCACCAGGTGACGTATGAGAGTGTTTTGCTGCGGCTGCGTCCTCTCTACCACCAGCAGATAGCTGATTGGCTGGCGGAGCAGAGCGGCGAGCGGATTGGCGAATATGCGGCCATCATTGCCGAGCATTACGAGTTGGCCGGCGAGGCGACTTCGGCGGCTGAGTTGTATGAAGTGGCGGCTAATCGGGCTTTAGAAGCCCTGAACATCGAGAGCGGCATTGATTATTTCCGCAGAGCCTTGCTCTTGGTGGCTGACAAGCCTCATTTTGCCGCCTGGCAGATTCATTTGCAGGAAGAGTTGGGCCGGCTGCTTTTCCAGCAAGCCCGTTTTGTGGAGGCGGCGCAGGTTTATTTGACGATGCGCTATACGGCCGAAGAGGATGGCGATCTGGATGCGCAGGCACGGGCGGGCAACGGCCTGGCTGTGATTGGCCGGGAGCAGGCAGATTTTGCCGGTATGCTGGCCAGCGCCACGCAGGCTGACCAGGTGGCCTGGCTGGTGAATGCGGAATCTACCCAGGTGCAGTCGCTGCTGTTGCAGGGTGAGGCGCATATGTTGTTGGGGGAGTTGGATACGGCCGTGTCCGTGGCTGAACGCGCCCTTTCTCTGAGTGAGCGGCCTGATGAACCGGAAGCGATGACCCGAAGTTTGCGCCTGCTGGTGGAGATCTACATACGCCTGGGGCAGTATGAGCAGGCAGAGCAGTATATGGGGCAGTTGGAGAGCCATCTGGCTTTGTTGGAAATTCTGGAAGATGAAACGGCCGTAGCTCTGGCGGGCCTTTTTCTAGGGCAGTTGCGCAGCCGTTTAGGCCAGTATGGAGAAGCGCAGGAGTATCTGAATCAGGCGTTGACCAGTTACCAGGAGTTGGATGACCCGGCAGCGGCGGCCCAAACTGCAGCCGCTTTGGGGGAGACAGCCCGGCTGCGCGGTGATTCGTATACGGCCGTGCCCTTTTACCGCAAAGCCATCACTATTGCCGACAGTCTGGGCGACGTGCAAAACGGTCTGAAATACCAGTTGAGCCAGAGTGGGGTGTTTGTAGATTTGGGGCATAAGGAGATTGCCGAATACTTGCTGCAAGAAGTTCAGGAAATCATAGAGAATGTTTCCCGAATGTCTGGCTGGTACGAAGCGCCCCGTCTGTATGCCTGTTTGGCCAGCGCTTTGCTGGCCCAGGATATGCTGGTAGAGGCGCTGCGTTACGCCCGGCAGGCCCACCGGCTGGCGGCTAAACAGGGAAATCAGGCGTATCTGGGTTTGGCTTGGCGGGTGATTGGGCGGGTGCTGCAAAAACTGCCTACGGATGAGAAATCGCTGCCGGTGGGTGAAGCGGTTTACAGCGCGGCGGATTGTTTTGAGCGGAGTTTGCAACTGTTTGAGACGGCCAATGGCGGCGGAGCTGCCTCTAAATGGCAGCAAATGCGCACGTTGTGGGTTTGGGCGGCGTTTGAAAAGGAACACGGCCGTAGTCAGTCTGCCGAAGAGCTGGAAAAGCGGGCCATTACCCTGGCCGATGAATTAGGCATTACCTTAAAGCGACGTCGTCAGCGCGGATGACGTTGTTGTATTATTTACGGTTTTTACCATACCCGGCAGAGCAGCCCTTTGAGGTAAGCTGATTCGGGGAAAGTGAGCAAAATGGGGTGGTCGGGAGCCTGTCCCAATTTCTGCAAAATTTGCGCGTCACGGCGGGCATCTACGGCCGCGCCAAAAACAATCTTCTGGAACAGATCGGCGTCAATCAGACCGGAGCAGGAAAAGGTTGCCAGTAGGCCGCCGGCCCGCAGCAGGCGCAGGGCCAGCCAGTTCAAATCTTTGTAGCCCCGAGCCGCTCGTCTTTCGTCACGACGGCCGTGGGCAAATTTGGGCGGGTCGAGAACAATCACGTCATACTGACGTTCCTCATCCCGATAATCACGCAAAATTTCAAAGGCATCTCCAGCCAGATATTCGTCCTGCGGCCGGGTAAAGTCGTTCAGGGCCGCGTTTCGTTCCGCCTGTTCCAATGCGGGGATGGAACTGTCAATGTGGGTGACTTGCGCCGCGCCCCCGGCAATGGCGTAAAGGCCAAAGCCGCCGGTGTAGGCGAAGACGTTAAGCATTTCCTTGCCGTTGACAAAGCGGGGCTGTCCCAGCAAGGCCCGGTTTTCCCGCTGGTCCAGATAGAAGCCGGTTTTGTGGCCGCCCAGCAAATCCACGCCAAACTGGAGGTTGTTTTCCTGGATGATGAGGGAGGGAGACGGCCGTTCCCCCCAACAAACCCGCGCTGCTTTCGGCAGCCCTTCTTTTTTCCGCACGGCTGCATCGGAACGTTCTACAATGCCGGCCGGCTGCGTCAACTCGGCCAGCAGTTGGATGAGCAGTTCCTTGCGTTGGTCAATTCCCAGCGTCAGACATTGAATGACCAGAAAGTCGTCGTACTTGTCCACGATGAGGCCGGGCAGTCCGTCCGCTTCGGCGTTGACCAGGCGGTAAGCGGTGGTTTCCGCTTCCAGCGCCAGCAGTTTGCGTCCGGCAATGGCGCGTTCCAGTTTGCCTTGCCAGAAGGCGTCGTCAATCGCTTCGTCTTCGTCCCAACTGAGGAT